>RECR01000027.1 GCA_007693955.1 Gloeocapsa sp. DLM2.Bin57 | reverse complement strand
TTAAAAACTTATGTCAATAACCAGAGTGAACCACTGTAAGCGCGATTAAGATAGAGGCTCAAGAATATCTTCTTAATAACTCTTAGCTCAAAACAATCTTAATAATAAACTATATATTAAACGAAATAGTGTGGTCATAGCGATCGCCCCTGCTGCTACTAATAAGGGGACAATGATCACAATGAATTTATCCATATCTGCTAAACTTTGATGTAAAGGCGAAATAAACCATACCAAAGCTAAACTAATTACAGCAATCACCACAAAGTCCCATTTCTCTACCACACGGAAAAAGACAGTAGCAATTAAGACCATCGCAGTTACTCCTACAGTGATCAAACTAGTTAGAGGGGCAAAAAAACTAGTTAAAACAATTAAAATTAAGGTGCTTTCAAATCCCACAAAACCTGCGCCACTGATTAATTCTATTAAAGAAAAACTTGGTCGAGATGATCTAGGTGGTCTAGGTGGTCTAGGTGGTCGAGGTGGTTGAGTTTCTCCAGATGATCCAGATGATCCAGATGATCCAGATGATTTAGCTGGTTCTGGTGTTCGAGGAGGAGAATTAAGGAGATAGAGAACTTCTTGTGCGGATTGAGGACGATCTGTAGGGTGTGGTTTTAACATAGCCTCAAGTATATTATAAAAGCGATCGCTAATTTGGGTATATTGACGCCAATTTTTCCAGCGATTATCGTAAAAATCGTATAAATCCCGAGAATCCTTACCAGTGAGTAGGTTGACACAAGTAGCCGCTAGGGCGTATAAATCTGTACAAGGGTAAACAGGATCTCCGGCCATTTGTTCTGGTGGAGCAAAACCTTGAGAATAGATACCTGTAGATGATTTATGTTCAGGAATACCAGCTTGAGTGGTTACTTGTTTAACCGCACCAAAATCTAATAAATACAGTTTTTCTTCTTTACTTCTAATAATATTGGATGGTTTAATATCTCGGTGAATAGAGTTATTCTCATGGATAAATTGCAGAATCGGCAGCATTTCTCTTAAAAAATCTATCGCTTCTGCTTCAGAAAACGTCCCCTTAGTGGCTAATTCTTGTTCGAGAGTTTCACCATCAACAAATTCTTGTACCAGATAGAAAAACTCCTCATTACCTACTATCAGAGGGAAAAAAGCGTATAAATCGGGGATTTGCTGGTGTTTTTTCCCTAATCTTTCTAAAACCTCTGCTTCTCTATTGAATAATTCCCGAGCTAATTTTAATTCTGCAGGTCCAAAACTATCAGGAGGTTGGAATTGTTTAACCACACATAAACGCTTAGTAGGAGTATAGCGATCGCGCGCTAAAAAAGCTGCCCCAAACCCACCTTGACCTAATAATTTTTCTGGTATGTAACGACCTGCTAAAATCAGTGGCATACCACAAGTAGTACAAAATTTTTGGGAGACTGTATTTAACTTAGTTTCGTCACTTAAATCAGGGAAAAAGTTATTAGGGTTACCACAATGAGGACGAGTACAATATATTTTCATCACTCAATCAAAATAGATTGCTTTAAATGTAGCATAACACATCAAACAAGAGAGCAAAATCAAAAAATCTCAAATTTTGGTAAACTAAATCAAAAACTAGCAAGTATTGTGGAAGTGAGTGGGTAAAACAATGAGTCAATTTTCAACCAATCAACCAGAGATTAAACCAGAAAAAAGCCCAAGAGATTATACCTTAACTATTTTTTTAGTTTTGGCTAGTTTAGTTATGGTTGCATCTGGTGCTGTAGGTTTTATAGCAACATCTATGTTGTTAAAAACACCTCGGGCTGAATCTTGTCCTCAAGTTTTTTCCCCTTTTGCTTCTGCATCAATGCGTTTATATTGTGCTCAATTAGCTAGTGAAACACAAACCGTCTCGGGATGGGTAGAAGCTATTACTATGGTTAAAAGTTTACCATCTAATCACCCCCTACGCCCAGAAATAGACCGCAATATAGCCTTATGGGTACAAGGAATTATCAACGAGGGAGACAACCTCTTTCAACAAGGTAAAATAGATGAAGCTGTTACTTTACTAGAGCAAATACCCCGAGAAGACTCGGCTACTATCCTAGTTAAAGCACAACAGGAAAAATGGCAATCAATTTGGCGAGAGGGAGAAACCAAACAAAGACAGGTTGAACAATATATTGCCACTCGCAATTGGAATCAAGCTTATCGAGAAGCTGCTCAATTGACTACCGTAGAAAATCGCTATTGGTCAACTGTACAATATGAAGTAACCCTCAATAGAATTCAATCTGCACAAGCAGAAAGCTCTAAACTAGAATCAGCTTATGTTCTTTTAGAAACGGGAGAATTAGATGATTTACTCACAGCTATCGATGAAGCAGACAAAATAACTGAGGATAGTTTAGCTTATCAAGAAGCTCAAGAATTAATTAGTACAGCTAATAATGAAATAGTTAAATTTATTCAAGCTAAAATAGACCAAAGAGATTGGGAAGGTTTAGAAGCAGCTCTCGATAAAATTACTCCTGAAGATAAATTTAGTGATACTTTCCAAGATTGGTCTCAGTTAGCTCAAGCAGGAATAACCGCTAATCAAGGTACAGTAGAGAGTATCTCTGAAGCTATTACCCTAGCATCTCAGATAGAAACAAGAAGTTCTGTTTATTATGAAGCCCAAAAATTAGTTAATCGTTGGGAATTAGAGGTAAAAGACGTAGAAATTCTCGCCGAAGCTAGAAATTTAGCTAAATCAGGAAGAAAAGAAGATTTAACGGATGCTATCTCTACCGCTAGTAACATATCTGCCTTTAACCCTCGTTATCAAGAAGCTCAAACCGAAATTAGTAACTGGAATCGTCAAATTCAAATTATTGAAGATCAACCGATTTTAGAACGTGCTCAGCAATTAGCTAGGGGTACTACTTTAGAGGCTTGGCAAGAGGCGATCGCCCAAGCTAATCTAATTAAACCTAGTCGCCCTCTCTATTCTGAAGCCCAAAAGGTGATCGAACAAAGTCGTTACAATATCGAGATTACCCAAAATCAACCTCTCTTGGATCAAGCTACTCGTCTAGCTAATCAGGAAAATTGGACAGAGGCGATCGCCCTTGCTAGACAAATTCCCCGTGGTAGAGCACTATATACTGAAGCACAAGAGCAGATTAATCTCTGGCAAACACAAATTGACGCTCAAGATACCCTCGCCCAAGCTTATCGTTTTGCTGCTACTAATCAGGTACAAGATTTGATTAAAGCTATTCAATTAGCTAATCAGATACCTAACCATACTTCTGTAGCCTCAGCTAGTCAAGAAGCGGTTAAACAATGGTCTGAACAATTATTAGCGATCGCTGAAGATACCGCTAATTATGATCTAGAACAAGCGATCGCTATTGCTAATAACATCCCGAGAAATAGTTCTGTTTATAACTCTGCGAGAACTTATATGGAAATTTGGCGTAAAAGAAAATCTCGCTCACCTTTAGATTTCTTTTAATAATGCTTTTGCATTTAGCCGGGGAGTGTCAATGCAGCGATAACGATAATAAGCAGCACAAGCACCCTCTGAGGAAACCATGGGCGCGCCGAGGGGGTGTTCTGGTGTACATTTATGACCAAAAGCGGGACAATCGTGAGGTTTTTTCCATCCTTGCATAATTTCACCGCTGATACATTCACTGGTTGTCTGTGGGGTTGGGGTGGTTAAAACTGATCTGAATTTAGTAACAGCGTTAAATTGTTGATAAGTTGGGGCTAATTCTAAACCACTAGAGGGGATTTTACCAATACCACGCCAAGTTCTGTCGGTGACGATGAAGACAGATTTAATCAGTTGTTGGGCTGGTTGATTGCCTAAATATTGCACTGAACGACTATACTGGTTCTCACATTTAGCTTGATTGGCTTCTAGTTGTTGGATACACAGATAAATACCCTGGAGAATGTCTAGGGGTTCAAATCCTGTTACTACGATGGGGACTTGATATTTAGCGGCGATCGCTTCGTATTCTTGGTAACCCATAACCGTACAAACGTGCCCCGCAGCTAAAAATCCCTGTACCTGACAATTAGGAGAGTTTAAGATAGCACTCATCGCCGGAGGTACTAAGACGTGAGAAACTAGAAGGGAGAAGTTATTAATTGTTTGTTGTTTAGCTTGATAAACCGTTAAAGCGGTTGCCGGGGTAGTGGTTTCAAAACCAACAGCGAAAAAAACTACTTCTTTGTCTGGGTTATTTTTGGCTATTTCTAAACAGTCTAGGGGTGAGTAAACGATGCGAATGTCTCCCCCTGATGCTTTAATACTGAGTAAGTCTGTTTCTGTACCAGGTACGCGTAACATATCCCCAAAGGAACATAAAATTATTTCTGGTAACCCGGCAAGTGCGATCGCCTGATCGATTAGTTCTTGTGGTGTTACACACACTGGACAACCAGGACCATGGATAATGTTTAATTCTGGGGGTAAAAGTTGATCTAGCCCATATTTAACTATAGCGTGGGTTTGTCCTCCACAGACTTCCATGATTGTCCAAGGTTGGGTTTGGGTTTTGGCGATCGCTTGGAGATATTCTTGGGCTAGTTGGCGATCGCGATATTCTTCTATATACTTCATACTAAGTTAATAATCTTCCCGCTCATTGCTGATTGACGTGCAGCTTCAGCTACTCTAAGTGCATAATAACTCGCTTCTGCTGTGGTATATAGTGCTTTGCCTTCTAGCAGATAATCTAACACTAAGAGAGTATCTAGATTAAATAACCCGCGTCGTGAGGCTACTTCTATAGGTGTTTGACTATCTGAGGTGATCAGACTTCCTGCTTCTCCTTTAAAGACTAAACTACCGCGATCGCCGTATAATTCTAGGTTACGTTGGGCTTGATGAATAGTTTCTCCCTTACCATAGATTATGTTAGCAATTAAACCTTGTTTAAACCTTATTTCTGCTGTACAGAAGCAACCGCGATCATAATCCCTTGCTGAACTTTCCCAATAGCGATTGTGACAATTGACGCTAGCTACTTCCCCGAATAAATCGATAAAGCGAGTAATTCTCGAAAGTGCACCAATCAAAGGAAATCCGAACATTTCCCGATGATATGTCCAGCGCATGGGTGCAGGATTTTGAGGCACTATTGTACTATAGCTACCATAATAAACTTCTCCAATGGCTGAGAGATATTTTTTAATTCCTTGATGAACTCCTCCTAGTAACTCTATATGTTCTACGTGCAGTAATTTATGATCTTCTTTGGCTAAATTAATTAAAGCTTCGGCTTGGAGAGGTGCTAAAGCTAAAGGATATTCTACCACCACGTGTTTACCTGCGGCTAATGCTCCCTGGGCGATCGCCCCATGACTAGAGTTAATATTACAGACAAAAACCAAGTCTATCTCTGGATTGGCTACTAATGCTTGCCAACTGTCAACCGTAGATATACCATAAGTTTGACTAAATTTTTGAGTAGATTCGGGACTATTACCGACTACAGCTAATAATTGAGCACGTGGATCAGCTTGTATTGCTTCAGCGCGTTTAGTTGCTGCGTATCCTGTACCGACAATACCGACTTTGATAGGGGTTTGCACCATCTGATAAGAGCTACCTATTTTGACCTAGGTTTTATCTTATTATATAAGCAAAACTTATTCTAGATTTAATTGTTAATTTGATTGCTAATGCTGCTTAAAAAGAGTTACTTTTTCCCCTAATATCAATTTATGAACCTGCCGTAATTTTGATAAAAGAGGAAAACACATGGCAACTTATAAAGTTACTCTCAAAACTCCTGATGGAGAACACACTATAGAAGTTCCTGATGATCAATATATTCTTGACGTAGCTGAGGAACAAGGCTTAGATTTACCTTATTCTTGTCGCGCTGGTGCTTGCTCTACCTGTGCTGGTAAACTAGAATCTGGCACTATCGATCAAGGTGATCAATCTTTCTTAGATGATGATCAAATCGAAGCTGGCTATGTTCTCACTTGTGTAGCTTATGCTACATCTGATTGTACAATTTTAACCCATCAAGAAGAAGAACTGTACTAATAACTATTCGCTATAATAATAGCTAGTTTCCTAGGACCTTTGACTCTTAAAGGTTCTAGTTGTTTTTTTTATCTGTGTAGAATATGATAGTTTGGTTAACCTTAACAGGGTTTCTCGGTTGGTTGATAAGTAGTCTAACTGGGGGGGGAAGTCCGCTGATTCTGATTCCCGTACTCAGTTGGTTTGTAGCTCCTACAGCTATTCCTCCGATTATTACCATTGGGATGTTATGTGGTAATGCACACAGAACGGTACTTTACTCGCGACAAATTGACTGGGCGTTATTGTGGTGGTATTTACCAGGTGCAGTAGTCGGAGGATGTTTAGGAGCGTTTTTATTTACTAGAACACAAGCAGATTGGTTAATGCTGATCCTAGGTTTATTCCTAATCATATCTAGCTTAGCTAGTAGTTTTCCCAAAGCGCAAAAAATATTTACAGTACAACCTTGGTATTTTTTAGCAGGAGGTTTTATTTATTCTTTCTTATCAGGGTTATTGGGTAGTATTGGACCATTGCTTAATATCTTTTACCTGAATTATGGTTTAGATAAAGAAGAAATGCTCGGCACAAAATCTACTCATATGATAGTAGTGCATATTATTAAATTGATTACTTATGGTGCTTTTGGGGCTTTGAGTTGGTCTCATTGTAGTTATGGTTTATTAATTGGATTAGCTGCATTACCTGGAAATTGGGTAGGAAAACAAATATTAGAAAAAATGACCCAAGCACAGTTTAAAAATGTGGTCTTAGCTTTTGTAGCCCTTAGTGGGGGTATGATTTTATGGCAAAAACGCAGTTTATTAGCGATTTTCTAAGATAATGGAACTAAATTGGATTAGCCCTTTAATAGGAGGGATGTTAATTGGTTTAAGCGCAACCATATTGCTATTATGTAATGGTCGCATCGCGGGTATTAGTGGGATGATCAATGGTGCTATTACCTTTAAACCAGAACAAGGATGGCGTTGGATTTTCTTGCTAGGAATGATTCTAGGAGGGTTAATCTATGAGTATCTGTGGACGGATCAACGAACCCCACCCTCAACTTTTTCCCCCTGGTTAATGCTAATTGGGGGATTTTTAGTGGGTTTTGGTACTAGACTAGGTAATGGGTGTACTAGTGGTCATGGTGTCTGTGGTTTAGGTCGTCTTTCTTTTCGTTCCCTGATAGCTGTGATTACTTTTATGATTACAGCAATAATTACAGTGTATGTCAAAAATTGGTTGTTAGCATGAAAAGATGGCTTTTGAGTTTATCAATAGTACTAATGCTTACAGGTTGTTCAGGACCTACACCTTCTTTGGGTTTTGCTCCAGATGGTACAATCATCAATAAGGCGATCGCTTTGGCTTTAGAACAAACTCAAGCCTCACTTTCAGAACAGTTGACCACAAATTTACCAACAACGGAGATTAGTAATATTAATGTAGATGAACTTGAACCTCTCTATGTAGGTAAATTACCCACTTATCATCTACGGGGAACTTATGTTCTCAAGTTACAACTATCAGAGAACAACACCGAAAAACAAACCAATGAATTTGATATTTACGTTCAAAGACAAATAGAAGGGAAAACCTGGCGATTACTGAAAAAACAACCTGATCGTGAAGAATGGTTTAGTTATAGTTTAGAGAAATATTAACCGATGGCAAGAGATTTACGCAAATTTATCGAGATTTTAGAGCAAAAAGGTCAACTACGTCGCATTAAAACCTTAGTTGATCCTGATTTAGAGATAGCGGAAATCTCTAACCGAATGTTGCAAGCGGGAGGACCTGCTTTATTATTTGAACAAGTAAAGGGGTCTGCTTTTCCTGTAGCGGTTAACCTCATGGGTACAGTAGAGCGTATTTGTTGGGCGATGAATATGGAAAAACCCGAGGAGTTGGAAACCTTGGGGAAAAAGTTGGCGATGTTGCAACAACCTAAACCCCCTAAAAAAATAGCTCAAGCGCTCGATTTTGGTAAAGTCTTATTCGATGTACTCAAAGCTAAACCGAGTCGGGATTTTTTCCCTCCTTGTCAACAGGTAGTCATTGATGAGCAGGATTTAGATTTAAATATACTCCCGTTAATTCGTCCTTATCCTGGGGATGGGGGGAAAATTATTACTCTCGGATTGGTGATTACTAAAGATTGTGAGACCGGTACTCCTAATGTTGGGGTATATAGACTGCAACTGCAATCGCCTAAAACCATGACGGTACATTGGTTATCCGTTAGAGGTGGGGCGAGACATTTACGTAAAGCTGCTTTAGCAGGGAAAAAATTAGAAGTAGCGATCGCCCTAGGTATCGACCCCTTGATTATTATGGCAGCGGCTACCCCAATTCCCGTAGATTTGTCTGAGTGGCTATTTGCAGGGTTATACGGTGGTTCGGGAGTAAAACTAGCTAAATGTAAAACTTTGGATTTAGAAGTCCCTGCAGATGCAGAAATAGTCTTAGAGGGAACAATCACTCCAGGGGAGGTATTACCCGATGGTCCTTTTGGCGATCATATGGGTTATTACGGTGGTGTGGAAGATTCCCCCTTGATTCGTTTTCACTGTCTGACTCATCGTCAAAACCCCGTTTATCTAACTACTTTTAGTGGACGTCCTCCTAAAGAAGAAGCGATGATGGCGATCGCTCTCAATCGTATTTATACTCCTATCCTCAGACAACAGGTAAGCGAAATAGTCGATTTTTTCCTACCCATGGAAGCTTTGAGTTATAAAGCGGCGATTATCTCTATTGATAAAGCTTATCCAGGTCAAGCGAGACGAGCTGCGTTAGCCTTTTGGAGTGCTTTACCTCAGTTTACCTATACTAAATTCGTGATTGTGGTAGATAAAGATATTAATATCCGCGATCCTCGTCAGGTAGTTTGGGCGATTACTTCTAAGGTTGATCCTTCTCGGGATGTGTTTATCTTACCAGAGACTCCCTTTGATACCCTGGATTTTGCTAGTGAAAAAGTGGGTTTAGGTGGACGTATGGGCATAGATGCTACTACAAAAATAGCACCAGAAACCGACCATCCTTGGGGAGATCCTCTAGTTTCAGATCCTGATGTAGCGGCTATGGTAGATAGACGTTGGGCTGAATATGGTTTAGATGATCTAGATTTAAACTCAGTAGATGCTAATCTATTTGGTTATGAAATGGGGAAGAAGGAATGAGGTTTTAATTACCCTAGTCCTTTTTTCTTAGCTAATACACCATCTAGCCAACGTTTTTCGTTTGTACCTTTGGGGTATAATGCTG
>RECR01000026.1 GCA_007693955.1 Gloeocapsa sp. DLM2.Bin57 | reverse complement strand
TGTGGCGGACTGCAAACATCGAGCACTGGGACTGCAATCATAACCACTTTGGGACAGGATTAATTGCAACTATAAAGAGCCTCTCGGACAGAATTAACTGCAACTGAGACAGAATTAATTGCAAATGGGACTGCAATCATAATTTCGGACAGAATTAACTGCAACTAAAAAAGTAAAGAAAAGGTACCTTTTCTTTACTCGACCTGGGGTCAAAATCTCTTCACGTAAAATCAAGATTTTTAGTGGCAAAAAACTGAGTAAAATTATCAAAGTTAAGATATAATTGGTTTATCAAGTTTCTTTACTTCAACTAATCAAGTGCTAATAGGTTATGCTCGTGTTTCTACTGATGACCAAAATCTAGACCTGCAACGTGATGCTTTGCTCCTTGAGGGTTGTACCAAAATTTATGAAGACCACATTAGTGGAGCAAAAGCAGCTAGACCAGGGTTACAGAAAGCTTTATCTAAAGCGAAAGCAGGAGATATCTTAGTAGTGTGGAGGTTAGATCGCTTAGGGCGATCGCTCAAAGACCTAATAGGAATTGTTGAAGACTTAGAAAAAAGGGATATAGAACTCCATAGTATCCAAGAATCTCTAGCTACTCACACCAGTGAAGGTAAATTAATTTTTCACATATTTGGAGCCTTAGCCGAATTTGAAAGGAATTTAATTAGAGAGAGAACACAAGCCGGATTAAAAGCAGCCCGCGCTAGAGGTCGGTTAGGAGGAAGACCAAAAGCTTTAGACCCCTCAAAACGTCAACTAGCAGTAAAACTCTACAGTGAAAAACAGTACACAATTGACGAAATCTGTCAGATGATGGGAATTTCCAAGCCAACCCTCTATAGCTACATAGAAGAGGTCAATAAAGCTCAATGAAACGGAAGCAAATCCCTCCAGAAGCCATAATCTCTCTGCGACAAAGGTTAGAAAACCTGCCCCCGAGAGCAAGTGAAAGAAAGAAATTAATTGAAGAAACAGCAATTACTTATGGGGTTTCCAAAGATACCGTCTATCGCTCCTTAAGAGAAAGAGCCAAACCCAAAAGTATCCATCGAAATGACCGAGGCAAATCCCGAAAAATCAGCCCCTTAGAGATGGAAAGATACTGCGAAATTATCGCTGCCATGAAAATCCGTAGTCTCAATAAGAAAGGACGCCATCTATCCACAGTTAGAGCCATAGAAATCCTCGAAACGGAGGGAATGGAAACACCATACGGCTATCTCAAACCCAGTCCAGGATTGCTCAACAAAAGTACCATCAATCATTACCTTAAAACTTGGGACTATGATCTTGATTCCCTGACACAATCAACCCCTGCTGTTCGATTTCAAGCCACTCATAGTAATGAATGTTGGCAATTTGACCTGAGTCCATCAGACCTCAAATATCTCAAAAACCCCTCTTGGGTGCAACCAGGTAGAGGTAATCCCCAACTAATGCTTTATAGCGTCGTCGATGACCGCAGTGGTCTTTGTTATCAAGAGTATCACTGCGTTTATGGGGAAGATGTTGAAGCCGCTTTACGCTTTCTTTTTAACGCCATGACCGAAAAGAGTATGGAAGGGTTTACATTTTATGGTATTCCCGCTATGATTTACATGGATAACGGTCCCATTGCTAAAAGCCGCATTTTTCAAACAGTAATGGAATATTTGGGAGTCAAAATAGTTACGCACCTCCCCAATAGTAAAGATAAGCGAAGAAATACAGCCCGAGCCAAAGGAAAAGTAGAAAGAGCTTTTCGCACTGTTAAAGAAGCTCATGAAACTCTCTACCATTTTCACGAACCTGAAACCGAAACAGAAGCAAACACTTGGCTACATCAATACCTGATTCACTACAATAATCAACGACATCGCCATGAAGAACACACAAGACTTGAAGATTGGTTATTAAATGCACCCCCAGAAGGAATTAGACAGATGTGTAGCTGGGAACGCTTCTGTACCTTTGCTCGTGAACCAGAAAGTCGTAAAGTAGGTATAGATGCTCGTGTAACCATAGAAGGGGTAGCTTACGAAGTTAATCCCGACTTAGCAGGAGAAACTGTCACACTTTTATGGGGACTATTTGATAACGAATTGTATATAGATAACGAAGGACAAAAGTATGGTCCTTATTTTCCCGTGAATGGACCTATTCCACTACATCGTTATCGTACTAACAGAAAAACTAAGAAAGACAAAAAAGCCGAAAGAATTGAAAAATTAGCACAAGAATTAGGATTACCTATTTCCAGTTTACCCAACTCTAAAGAACTTCAATTTTTAACATCTCACATCCAAAAACTTCCTACTTTAATCCCTTTTAATGACCCAGACCCCTATCAAGAATTTACCTATCCTAGTTCTTTAGATGCTAAAAGAGCTATATCAGATTACCTGAATAAACCTTTAGCCAAACTTAATCAAGAACAAATGACTTTTATTAATGAACTATTAGCTAAAACCTTAAACAAAAAAGAAATTATTAATTCAGTTAAAGAATATTTTTGTTCTCAGGAGAAAAATCATGCTGATTGAGGTAATGAGAGAATACAACTTAACTAAAGAATTTAGAAAAGCTGGCTATTATGAAACTCCTCAACAGCAACAATTATTTGAAGAATTAAAAGTGGCAATAGTTAATGGTATGTTAGTAGCCTTAACAGGAATAGTAGGATGTGGAAAAACTGTCACTCTTAGAAAATTACAAAACACCTTAAACCAAGAAGGAAAAATCTTAGTATCCAAATCTCTGGCAGTAGAAAAACAAAAAACTAATTTAACTACTTTAATCTCAGCTTTATTTTATGACTTATCCAATGATAAAAAGTTGAAAATTCCCTCTCAAGGAGAAAAACGGGAAAGGCAATTGAGGGATTTAATTTGTAAAGGAAGAAAACCAGTAGCTTTATTTATAGACGAGGCTCATGATTTATCTACTACCACTTTAACTGGACTAAAGAGACTGATTGAAGTAGTAGAAGATGGAGGTGGTACACTATCAGTTTTATTAGTAGGACATCCCAAACTCAGAAATGACTTAAGAAGACCTACTATGGAAGAAATTGGTTATCGGACAGCTAATTTTTCCCTCGATGGTTTAATAGGTTCTCCTCAAAGATATATTGAATGGTTATTTAGTCAATGTCTGAAATCAGAGCAAGAATGGCAAGAAATAATTACAGTTGAAGCTAGAGATTTACTGTCATCTAAATTAAGAACACCTTTACAAATTGAGCAACATTTATCTTTAGCTTTTGAAGAAGCTTATAAAGCAGGAGAAAAACCTGTAACAGATGAATTAATTACTTCTATTCTTTCCAGACAAATTGATGATTTAGAACCTACGTTGACTAGACATGGTTATAATATTAAAAATCTAGCAGAACAATTTAATACTAAACCTGCGGAAATTAGGTTACTATTCAAAGGGCAATTAGATGCAGGTCGTTCTCAAGATTTAAGAGAACAAATGTTGGCAGCAGGTTTACCTATTTAAATATCTTATTTCTTATAACACTACACTTACAAAACAAAATAATTTCTACTACCAACTTCTTTTTCAAAAAACTCAGTAAATATTTTAAAGTAAAATTATTGCTTTTTATAATGAGTTTATTTACTAAGATAAGGATAACAAAGCTTCTTACAGTAAATGTCTGGAATAAAAGCAGAGTAATAATTTCAGCTTATTTGCAGTTAATCCTGTCCCAATTTATGATTGCAGTCCCAGTTGCAATTAATTCTGGCTCATTTGCAGTTAATTCTGTTCCAGAGGGAAATTATAGTTGCAATTAATCCTGTCCGAGAGTGCCGATGATTGCAGTCCCAGTGCTCGATGTTTGCAGTCCGCCACA
>RECR01000025.1 GCA_007693955.1 Gloeocapsa sp. DLM2.Bin57 | reverse complement strand
CTATCTGAGCATGGGGATAAATAACCACTCCTCGCCAAGGGGTAGATAGAGATGTAGCAATAAAAGCTAATACCCCAATAGCTACTAGAATAGTTGCTACTATTGTACTCAAAGAACGTTGTTCAGTATAGACATAATTGAGTTGATGAATTTTACGTAATTCTTTACGATGTTGGTAGATTGCACCTACTAAAGCAAAGACACCTAAAGCAATAAAAGACAACCCAAACCATCTCGATAACCGTAATGTGTGATTAGTTGCTGCAGAAGTGCTGTAAATAGCGTTAAGAACGCGATCTAGACTAAACCCAAAGGTAATCAAAGATAAACTCGTACGAATCCAAGCCATTAATGTTCTTTCTGCTGCTGCATAATTGCGCTTTTTGGCTAATTCTACTTGAGGGTTATATGGTTCGGGCAGTTTCATGGGAACTTATCACCAATTATCAATAATTTCCAACATTTTTCGCTCATTAATTGCTTTAATAGTTTTATTCCCGCGGGGAATTTTCACTCTATCTACTATAGCGGTTAAACTATCAAAAGGACGCTCATTAATAATTGCTTCGGTTATAGTTAAGGCTTGCTTAGTATTTATACCTAGTTTCCTTAGTTTTTTACTTAATGTATCCCCATCCCATTGATTAAAAGCTGCTAAAGGTTCTACCCTTTCTGGTAATCTGGTTTCTAACTCGGTTAGTTTTTTTTCTAAATCTAGTTTTAAGCTTTTTTGTTGCTCTTGTAACTCTTTAAAGCGTGTTTCTAAACGATTTTCTAGATTATTTAAGCGTCCATCATTATTGCTATCACTATTATTTTCTGTATTAGTAACAAAGCGTAATAATTCTACTTGTTGCTCTAAAATTTCTTCATTTTCTCCCTCTAATACGTAAGCATTAATCATCTCACCTTTACGTAAGTCGATTTCTCTAGCCCTAACTGCTGCATAATATTCTAAATGTCCTGAGATTACCTCAAAAGATTCTAAACTGGTGCGACGTAAAACCAGTGGATTAATTAAGCCTTCTACTGCTAGGATTAGCTGGGCGATCGCTTCGATTTTATCTTCGGGAAATTGCGATCGCGGTATAGGGGAACTGATTTTTCTAACCGCGACTAAAAGGGTGGATAATTTACTCATATACTTCCTATTTTAGTTAAGACTTCTTCTGCTAGTAAGTTAAATTCGTTAGCTGCTTTACTATCTGGTTTATAATCGAAAACAGAGCGAGGATCTGGTATATCTATAACTCCAATGATCTGAATTTGTTCTAGAGATTTAGCTAAATCCTCGCGATCATAAATTATAGTGTCAAATAGGGGTAATTTATAACGTTCTTTAATTATTTCTAGACGGTTTTTCAAAGTATGTTCTATAAACTTAGGATTAGTTGATATTTTAGTAGGAAGAACACCGAGAATCTGAACCTCTTCTAAGCCTAATTGCTTTCTAAAGGTATTATTAGCTTTGACAAAGCCTTTGACGTTATTTAATCCCTGATTAGCAAAAGGTTTTAAGTCTGAGGGAATAATCAGATAATCTGCGGTAATTATAGCGATACGGGCGTAGAGATTCAAGGATGGGGGAGTATCGATGAGTACTATATCATAATCATCTTGAACATCTTGTAGTTTTGAGCGCAATAATAACCTACTATACTCAAGACTAATTAAATCTTTTTCCGCATTCATTAAGTCAATATGAGCAGGTACTACATCTATTTCTGGTTCTGTAAAAACTGATTTACGGGCTACTTCAGCAATTGAGAAAAGTTCTTCTGATGCTAAAACTTGCAATACATTCTTATCTTTGATATTGTCAAATAACTCATCCTCAAACTTGACCAATCCAGTAGCGTAAGTAGTATTAGCTTGACTATCTAAATCAATGACTAAGACTCTCTTACCCATTTTGCTATATGCTGCTGCTAGATTAACAACAGTGGTGGTTTTACCTACTCCACCTTTATTGTGATAGATGGCGATCGTTTTCATTGGGGTTAATGTTTAATTACTTGTGCTATTATTAATAATACCCTTTAAAGTATAGTTTCTCTCAAATTGTCAGTTAAATAAAGCTAAAAATTTTGGGGGCGAAGATCGCCCCTACTTTTAAGGATGAAAATAAAAGGCTAAAGCCAGAATAGTATAAGTAGCTAGTAACAAAACCCCTTCTAACCAATTAGATCTACCATCGGAACTAATGGAATTAGCTAATAATACCGAAACGATTACGGCTACTACTTCAAAGGGATTAAAGTCTAAATCCATGGGTTGACCAATGATACGCCCCGCTATTACTAATACAGGAGCGACAAATAAAGCGATTTGGAGACTAGATCCTAAAGCAACGGACATAGCTAAATCCATCTTGTCTTTCATAGCGACAATTACCGCGGTAGCGTGTTCTGCTGCGTTACCGATAATTGGTAATAAGATCACACCTGTAAATAATTGATTAAATCCTAATTGACTAGTAGCTTCTTCCAAAGAATCCACTAATAATTCTGACTCAATAGCTACACCAAGGGTAACAATCACTAATACTCCTACCCACAACCACAGATTGACTTTAGTTTCTGGTGTGTCTCCTAAATCACTTTCTGCTACCCCCACATCATAGAGGTAAGCGTGAGTCTTCATCGAGAATAACAAAGTTAAAGCATAAACTAGGATTAACACCACCGCTACAGCTACAGATAAATTCTGCATGGTTACACTAACAATCCCATCGGAGGTATAATCTACAGCGGTAGGCAGGAGAATCGCTACTACAGCTAGATTCATCGCTGAAGCATTTAAGCGAGCTGCTATAGGTTGAAAGGTTTGTTCTTTATAGCGTAAACCCCCTAAAAATATCGAGAAACCCAACACCAACAACATATTACTGATGATTGAACCCGTTAGGGTTGCTTTGACTACGCCAATTAAACCCGCTTTGAGAGCAAAAAAAGCGATAATTAGTTCAGTTGCGTTACCAAAAGTAGCGTTTAACAATCCTCCCAGATTTGGACCTACTACTACTGCTATTTCTTCCGTTGCCGTACCCATAAATGCAGCTAAAGGAACTATCGCTAATGCAGCGGTAGCGAATATTGCGACTGCTTCCCAGTGGAGAAAGTGAGCTACTACCGAAACGGGAATAAACAGCAGCATCACAGCAAATATCTTGTTTTTGGTTGGCATAAAAACTGGTTTAAAGTACGTTAGAAGTAAAGAATAAGCTTTTCATTAAAGCTCAAGAATATTTTACTGCTAATTTACGAGTTCGCTTATTGGAGAGTTCCCTTAATCAAAAATCCCTATTTCTAATTTAAATCCAGGTAAAACATCCTCTCCTGATAAACAGGTAGGTAAAGCAAGAATTTCCACTGGCTGACTTTGACGATAGATTGCTACTTGTTGTTCTTGAGGATCGATTAGCCACCCTAAGCGTAACCCATTATCTAAATATTCTGCCATTTTCTCTTGTAAGGATTTTAGGGAATCGGTGCGAGAACGCAACTCAATGATAAAATCGGGACACAGAGGCGGAAACTTTTCTTGATCTTGGGCGCTTAAGCTTTCCCACCTGTCTCGGCTAACCCAAGCCACATCGGGAGAACGTTCACCCCCTTTGGGTAATCGAAAGCTAGTCGAAGAGCTAAACACCTCTCCTAGTTGGCTTTGGCGATTCCAAATATTAACGTCAGTGATCAGCTCAGCTTCCCGCTTGCCACTTTTCCCACCAATTGGGGGCATAATTAATAATTCTCCCTTGGCATTGCGTTCTAACTTCAAGGTTTCATTGTCTTGACAGAGGTTATAGAATTGTTCTTCGGTTAAGTTCACCGAATTTAGGTTTAAGATTATGGTATTCATAAGAATGGGCGAATAATTTTTTCAATTAGAGTTTTTCACCTGTTCGTAAAGACGTTTAAACTCTCTCTGTTGGTATTGGTGATTGACAATGGGTTGGGGATAATCCTGATTGTCGCTTAACCAAAGAGGAATTTTACCAGTTACTAAATATTCTGTATCAATTGAACTTAATTCAGGTAACCATTGACGAATATATTCAGCGTCGGGGTCAAATTTTTGGGCTTGACTAGCGGGGTTAAAAATCCTTAAGGGTTTAGGATCCATTCCTGAAGATGCACTCCATTGCCATCCTCCATTATTAGCACTTAAATCGCCATCATAGAGGGTTTGCATGAAATATTTTTCACCCCATTGCCAATTAATAATTAAATCTTTGGTGAGAAAACTAGCGACAATCATCCGACAGCGATTGTGCATCCAACCAGTTTGATTTAATTGTCTCATGGCTGCGTCAACGATGGGATAACCGGTTTTTCCTTCACACCAAGCTTGAAAATCTTGTTGATTATTTTGCCAGGGAAAGTGTTTAAATGCTTCTCTATATGCTCCTGTGGCTAATTCAGGGAAAAAATATAAAGCGTGTTGATAGAATTCTCGCCAACATAATTCTTGTCGCCAAGTTTGGATACTCGCTAGACTTTCCTCACTGCGACAGTTTTCGGCTATTATTTCTGTAGCTTGCCAAATTGTCCTAATCCCGATCGCCCCAAATTTTAAAGCTGCACTCAGTTGAGAAGTACCGTCTCTAGCAGGAAAGTTACGCTCTTCTTGATAACTTTCGATTATATGCTGACAAAAGTATTCTAGACGTTCTGTAGCTGCTTTTGTTCCTGGTTGTAGAGGTAAGGGATTATCCCAACTATAACCTAGTTCTGCTGGGGTGGGTAATTCTGGTAAGGTAAATTCGGCGATCGCTGTTAATTCTGCTTCGGTTAACTTAGCTAAAGCGACTGGAGGAGAAACAGGATTACTTTTAGCTTGTTTTGACCAATTGCGCCAAAAAGGAGTATACACCTTATAGGGTTCACCATTATTAGTCAGGATTAAACCTGGAGAGTGTAAAAGTTGGTCGGGAGTTTCTTCTACTTGAATCTTATTTGCTTGGAGAAGTTGGCTAACTTGGCGATCGCGTTCTCGACCATAGGGTTCTACATCTTGATTCCAATATACTTTAGTTGCTGTTAATCTTTTAGCTACTTCAGGTATCACTACAAATGGCGCTCCTTGAAGTAGTAATAACTCTCCCCCCAATTGGCGATATTGTTGTTGTAAATCCGCTAGACACCCTAACATATAGGTTATTCTAGCTGGAGCTAAATCTTTACTGTTGAGAATACGGGGGTCAAAGCAAAAACAACCAATAACTCTAGTTTTCTGGTGACAAGCCAAATTTAGTCCTAGGTTATCGATTGTTCTTAAATCACGACGATGCCAAAAAATCATCATTTCAATAACTGTATTTATTTTAACAAATGACGAGCTAAAAATAAACTTGCGATGGATTTTGCATCTACCCCTACTCCTGAGTGAATAGCTTCTTCTAATTCTTGAGGAGTCATCATCACTACCTCGATATCTTCGTCTATATCTTGTTGGGGGGGTTGTGCTAGTTTTTCTAAGTCCGTAGCTAAAAAAGCGTGGATATATTCAGAGGAATAACCAGGAGCTAGGGGAAATTTAGCGATAAATTGCCAAGAATGAGCTGTATAACCGGTTTCTTCCTCTATTTCTCGTTTTACCGTCTCTGCTGGGTCTTCGTTAACTTCTACCGTACCCGCGGGAAACTCCAACAGACGTGTAGCTACCGCAAAGCGATATTGTTTAACTAAAATTAGTTTACCATCTCTAGTCAAAGGTATCGCCAAAGCTCCACCAGGGTGACGAATAGATTCTAATTCTGCTTCTACTTGATTAGGAAGACGAAATTTAGCCACTTCAAAGCTAAAAAGACGACCCTGATAGTCAAGACGTTTTTTAATTAGTTTAGGGGGTTCGTGATTAGAAGTCATCTTTATAGTTTATCTGTTCTAGTAGTGAGGCGATCGCTTTTTGAGAAACTGGATCTATCCAATCAGGAGCGATTTCAGCCAAGGGGACAAGTACAAAAGCTCTCTGGTGCATCCGAGGATGAGGAATTTGTAAACTTGGTGTCTCTAAGATTATATCTCCATAGAGCAACAAATCTAGATCTAGAGTTCTCGGTCCCCATTTTAGGGTACGTACTCTGCCAAATTTAGCCTCAACCTCTAAAAGTTTAGTTAATAACTCTTCGGGAGTTAAAGTTACTTCTAAAATAGCACAACCATTGAGATAATCTGGTTGAATAGGTCCAATTGCTTTAGTTTGATACCAATTAGAGCAAGAAATAAGGCTAATTTCAGGTATTTTGTCTAATTCTGTGACAGCATTCTCTAAAATCGACAGAGAATCTCCCTGATTACTACCTAAAGCTATAGCAACCTTAAAAAGCAGATTCGATTTAGCTTTCTGTTGTGACAAAAAAACCTCTCGTAAAACTCTCTATAATTAATTTACACTCTCGGGCTAAATGCTACCGCATTATAACGGGAGTACTCTCGCGCGAGATAGGGGTTTTTCCTATTTTTTCAAAAGTTTTTGGCTTGATGAGTTATTGGATTATATTCGTATCTATTCGCAAAATCCGTTACACCATAGAGATTAAAAGTTATAGTGGGTTCATCTCCTAAAGATTCGATGCTATGAATAGCATTAGATGTAAAAGCGATGATATCTCCTGGAAATAAGACCTTTTCTCCTACTAACTCTAATTTTTCTCCCGATTCGCCACAACGTCGCCATAATTTATTTTTTTCCTGACCACTGATTACCCCAACTATTCCCCAAGTTCCATGATTATGGATAGAGGAAACCTGTTGAGGTAACCAAACTACGTTTTGAATCGTTAGGGGGTAGTCTAAGTCTTCATAGAGAGGTTTTACCGCACAATTTACCTTACCAGATGGTTGAATATAATCTGATTGCAACCAATAACATTCAGTTAACAATTTTCTGATTTTAGGAATCACCCGACGAATAATTGCTAACTCATCGGTTACAGAATTGACGATATCTTCTAACTCTGTCAAAAAACGATAAAGTCTATAGGAATGTTCAGAGTATTGTTCTTTTTGGCGCTGATATTCTTCGATTAAACCATCGTCATTAACTAGGTAATTGCGTAACTGGTCTCTATCGTATAACATTATTTTCTAAATTTTAAACATTTTCTTGAACCTCTCTAACTTATTAGTATAGGGAGCATAACGCCAATTTAGGTCAAAACGAAAACCTTTTTTTAAGACACTTTTATAGTGAGAAAAGGTTTGAAAACTCGCTTTACCGTGATAATTCCCTATACCGCTATCTCCTACCCCTCCAAAAGGTAAACTAGAGACAACAACCTGCATAATCGTATCATTGAGACAGACTCCACCTGAAGAAGTCTCCTTCAGTACTTGTTGCTGTTTTTGCTTATTATTAGAGAACAAATAAAGTGCTAAAGGTTTCGGACGACTATTGATTAGTTTAATGGCTTCCTCTAGACTATCGTAAGTCAAAATAGGTAGAATAGGTCCGAAGATCTCCTCTTCCATCACGGGAGTATCTAAAGAGACATCTTCTAGTAAAGTCGGACTAATGTAAAGATTATCTTGGTTATAATCTCCACCGTGGAGAATCTTACCCTGAGATAGTAAAGAGACTAAGCGATCGCAATGACTAGGACTAATGATTCTAGCGTAATCTGGACTAGTTGCGGGATTGTCTCCATAAAAGTTCAAAATACAGTTTTTGATTTCTGTCACTAGTTGAGGTTTAATCCTTTCATCTACTAACAAGTAATCAGGAGCAATACAGGTTTGTCCTCCATTAATAAATTTACCCCAAGTAATGCGTTTAGCGGTTTCTTGTAGATTAATTTCTGAATCAACTATACAGGGACTTTTTCCACCTAATTCTAAAGTAACAGGGGTAAGATGTTCCGCTGCTGCTTTCATGATAATCTTACCGATGCGAGTACCACCAGTAAAGAAGATATGGTCAAATTTTTGTTTTAATAACTCTTGAGAGACTTCTACTCCACCTTCGATAACTGTGACAAAGGAAGGATCAAAAGCCTGATTGATGATTTGATTAACTATTTTAGAGGTATCGGGGGCTAGTTCTGATGGTTTGAGTATAGCACAGTTACCCGCGGCGATCGCCCCTACTAAAGGACTCAACACTAGAGAAAAGGGATAATTCCAAGGACCAATAATTAATACTACTCCCAAGGGTTCAGGATAAATCAAAGCTTGAGAGGGAAATTGTTGTAAATCACTTTTAACCCTTTGAGGTTTACTCCACTTGGGGAGTTGTTTTAAAGCTAGGTCAATTTCTTGGACAACTGCGATAATATCGAAGTATCCCTCAAATTCTGGCTTATTTAAATCTGCTTTTAAAGCTTTGAGAATATTTTCTTGCTGAGAAGCAATTATCTCTTTTAATCGCTGTAGTTGTTGTAACCGAAAGGAAATATCTTTAGTTTTTCCAGTGGCGAAGAAACTTCGCTGTTGTTCAAGTATCCCAGAAATGGAGGTTAGAGTTAGCATAGAGTAAGTTAAGATTTGTAAAGAGTTTACTAATCATCATAGCAAAAATAGAACTTCCGAGGAAAGGAGTTAGGGTTTAGGTATTAGGTTGAATAGTTTTAGGTGCTATTAATTATATTTATAAGTGCATGAATGCCTCATTCTTAATTCTTAATTCTTCATTTACCTTTTGCCTTATTATAAATTCTCAATCTACCTAACAATATAGATTTTAACCTGAACCTAGTATCGTCGAAAAAAACTTGTCAATTGGAAAGATATTAATATGGTCTTAGATAACTTTAAAAAAGCTAATTTATTGTATGAACAAGATTATTACTTGTGGATTGAACAAACTATTAATTTATTACAAGATCAAAAATTTTCTGAAATTGATTTAGTTAATTTAGTTGAAGAAATAAAAGATATGGGTAAGAGTGAAAAAAGAGCGATTAACAGTAACCTGCGCATTCTGTTAATGCACTTACTCAAATATCGTTATCAATCAGAAAAACGTAGTAATAGTTGGTTATTTACCATCGTTGAACACCGTAAAAGAATTCAGGAATCTTTAGAAATTAGTCCTAGTTTAAAAGCTTATTATCATGAAGTCTTTGCTAAATGTTATCAAGATGCTCGGGAATTAGCAGCAGCAGAAACTGGTTTAAGTATTGATTTATTTCCCCCAACTCCTATTTTTACTCCTGAAAATGTTTTAAATTCTGATTATTTACCACTCTAAGGAATACCCCAGGGCTATTTCATTCTAAAAAACTCCAAAATATGCTTAAGTCCAAAACGACA
>RECR01000024.1 GCA_007693955.1 Gloeocapsa sp. DLM2.Bin57 | reverse complement strand
TTTGCTTAATAGGTAGGTCAACTTCGATTAATCTTTTGGGGTAGGATGTCATAATTTTTAAAGGTATTCAGGCAAGAGAGAAGAGGGTTTTAAATAGGTAAATTACGAATTCGTAAGGCATTTTGAGTTACTGAAATTATCGCTCCTTCTAATAGTTCATTTTGGCATTTTTCTAATATCTCAGTTAATTTTGCTTCAATCAAATTACGACTTTGATTACCTAAGCGGAATAAAATAACACTTGGTAAAGTGCCTTTAGATATAGCTAATAATTCACCAAAATCTAAATCCACTGTCAGAATAATTCTTGATTCATTTTTAGCCTTAATTAAGATATCTTCATCTGGTAATTTTTCTAATCCTTGTTCACTTAAATGAATACTATCATAACCTTGACTTTTTAACCAAGTTACTGTCCGTGGTGAAATTCCCATATCAGCTAAAAATCGCATTTAATCAAGACTATTAATAATAATTTTTTCTTCACTTAACCAAGCTGCATAGAATAAAGACTGTCGTATATCTTCAGGTTCAAGATAAGGATAATCTTCGATAATCTCTGTGGTAGTTTTACCATTAGCAACTAAGTTAATAATCAAAGAAACTGGTATCCGCATTCCTCTGATGCAGGCTTTTCCCCTCATAATTTTAGGGTCAAAAGTAATTCGGTCTAAGTCTTGTAACATATCTTTTTGCCAATAGCTTTTTATACCATTCAATATTATCATCATAGATACACCGAGAGCCGGGACTGAGTAATCAAATTCAAATCTCTACCTGAGTTGGCTCACATGTTAAAATAGTCAAAAGGACTGTCGGAGATAAAATTGATGCAAATTGAGATTGCTTTGCCAGATGAGGTGGCAGATTCCCTTTTGGCTAAATGGGGTAGTCTAGAACGTAAGCTAATGGAAATGATTGCGATTGAAGCCTATCGGGAAGGCTCAATTAGTGTGGGAAAAGTTCGGGAGTTATTAGGGATGAAAACCAGCTTAGAAGTTGATACTTTTCTCCAAGCTAAAGGAATTGATTTGGCTTATAACGAAGCTGATTTTGAAGCAGATCGACAAACTCATGAACAACTCCGAAAAGAGGGGAAGCTCAATACTCTATGATTGTCGTTTCAGATACCTCCCCAATTTGTTATCTGTTACTTATCGACGAAATTGAACTCCTTCCTCAACTTTATGATGAGGTGCTTATCCCCAAAATTATTCAACAAGAATTATCTCATATTAAATCACCGAGGGTTGTCCAAAAATGGATTGAGACTCCTCCAGATTGGTTAATTATTCAAAATGTCGCTCCTTGTTTAGATCGTGATTTAGAGGTTCTTGATTCGGGGGAAAGAGCAGCTATTATTTTAGCAGAACAGCTAGATGCAAATTTAGTGCTCGTTGACGATGCTTTGGGAAGAAAAATTGCTTGCTCTCGCGGTTTGAGGGTAACAGGGGTGCTCGGTATATTAGATGAAGCAGCTAAGCGAAATCTAGTGGATTTTCCCACAGCAATTAACCGCCTTGAGAAGACAACATTTCGAGTTTCAGCAATGTTGATTGAATCTTTATTGAATCGCTATCAAAATCAACCGTAAGCTCAGATCTTCCCTCAAACCCTACTAATTTCTTGGTAATCAATTTGATAATGCTCAACCTTAGCGATCGCTTTCCAATCTAGTTGCGCGGGATTATTGATACAATGAATTTGCGGATTAGTGGCACAATTAAAGACTACATAAAGCCAGTAGTCATCTTTGAGACGTTGAGCGGTTTTATACTCATTAGTGGTTAAGGCGATGTCTCCTTGAGTAGCTCTACCTTTAACTTCAATGTATCTTACCATGTCTTTAGCGGTTTGGGCATCTTCTGGGTGTGGTAGTCTGGATTTTAGGTCAAAACCACTATTTTCTGTCTCGACGCTTTCTACTCTCCAACCTCTACTTTCTTCGTATTTAATTACTTCCTCTATGGCTATTCTTTCAATCTCTTCGTTACTTACCATTTGTGCTAATGGGGGAGAATGGCGATCGGGGTGTGGTAATACCCATGCTCTACCGTAGTGACGAATATCAGCAATTGTACAGGTTTGCTCTTGTTGCAATTCTTGTAACCGACTTTCTAGGCGATGATTTAATTCAGATAGTCTGTCATCTGCTTGTTTAATTCTACCATCGAGACCTACTTCGGTTGAGTTTGATTCTTTTTTTTCTAGTAACTCCACTAACTTATGATTTTCTCTATCGATAATGGTGTTAAGACTAATTTCTATATGTCTGGTAATGGTGTTAATTTCTTGGAGTTTTTCGGCTTTTACTTCTGCTAAAAGAGGTTGTAAGGCTTCTGTGATTAGTTTTTGCTCTAATTGCTGTTTAGCTGGTAAATTACTAGTATCTAATGGCTCTATCTTTTGATCGTCGGTGGGGATTAAGTCTAAGAATATGGTTGGTTGTCTGAGGGTAATATTGCCCTGTAAATCACTTTCTGTTATGAAAAGTCTCTTATGAATTACATTACCTCGACCGTCGTTAATACTACCTGAGAAAATATCAAGCATTACTGGTTGGCAACGATATAAGTCATAAAAGATTGCACCGGCTCTTAAATTGTCTTGTGATTTAGCTTCTATTGCTTCTCTAACGGTTTCAAAGAGAGGATGACCAGGTGTTACCCATTCTAGGGTTGGATTGTCTTTGAGAAGGTCTCGATTAAAGACTACTTCTTTATATTCTCGACCAAGTTTACCGAATCTTGATTCTAGTTTATCGCCTATTGACCAAAGAGAGCGAGGAAGTTTACCGATACGGAATATATGAGAGTCTTTACCAATTTGTTTAGGAAAAATACCTACCAATGGTGCAGCAGCTAGGAAAAATTCTTCGATACTTTCAGGAGCAAGTTTACGCTCTTTCATCTCAATATGTTTATCAAGTTGTTTGATTAAGTTACAATCACGCTTGGCTAATCCTTCTAAAGCGGAACTAGTAATTCTGCGAAATTGCTCAATATCGACGGATTTAACAATACGCTCTACGATCGCTTGTTCGGTTAAATTTCTAACATACATTTCCCTCAACATTTTTTCTAATTGATTGGAAGGAAAGATATCACCTAGGACATTAAATACTTTACCTGTTTTTTCTGGATCTAAATCTGCTTCTATGTTTTTAATTCTTTCCAATAACTTATCGAGTACTCTTCCTTCACGAGTATTGTTAGCGACAAAATTAAAGATTAAGCAGTCTTTTTCTTGTCCATAACGGTGAATTCTCCCCATACGTTGCTCTAATCTAATGGGATTCCAAGGAATATCATAATTAATCATTAACCAACAAAATTGTAGATTGATACCTTCTCCTGCTGCTTCTGTGGCTACTAATATTTGACAGTCTTCTCTAAATTCTTTTTCTGCATAAATCCTTGTTCCGGGAGTATCTCTATCCCCAATCTTCATACCTCCATGAATTTGGGTAACCATTAATCCCCATTCTCTTAATTTCCCTACTAAATAGTCAAGAGTGTCTTTATGTTCAGTAAAAATTAGTAATTTCATTTTGGTATCTTGAAAAATACCTTCTTGAGTAATTACTTCTTTGAGTTTGACTAGTTTACTTTCAATCTCTCGTTTTTCTAATTCTAAAGCCGAATGGATCAATTCTTGT
Organism: Gloeocapsa sp. DLM2.Bin57; assembly: GCA_007693955.1. Lineage (NCBI taxonomy): Bacteria > Bacillati > Cyanobacteriota > Cyanophyceae > Chroococcidiopsidales > Chroococcidiopsidaceae > Gloeocapsa > Gloeocapsa sp. DLM2.Bin57. The sequence goes on along the minus strand of RECR01000024.1, from coordinate 4,654 downwards.
AGCTGTCTGATTTCATATCGCAAGTCTTGAGGATTAATAGAAGCAACTATATTTTCTAAATCACCAAGAATTTTTTCTTGTTCGATTTCTGTCATTTCATCGAAATCATCTGGTATTTTTTTGGCTATCTGCTCCTTACGGTAGGCTTGAGGATCTGCTAAAATCTTCTCTCTCTTGTTTTTCATGCGCTCTAGAGAACAACGTACAGCGTATATACTAGAGGCAAAACGACGTTGCAGCATTGCCATGGTAAAGCCTAATACTCTACCTTTAATTGAGTCTTCTTGTAAAGCTTTGATAGACTGATCTTCGACATAGTCGGTTAATTCACGGTATAACATCCCTTCTTCTGAGTCTATTTGAAAGGCGATGGTTTCGACTCGACGATTGGTAAATAGTTTTTTTACTTCTCCTGTCTCGGAATCGGGAAAAGTCATTAAAGCTTCTTTGGTGCGACGTAGATAAAAGGGAGCTTCATTTCTGCTCATGGCTTCTTCTAGACTTTTAATATCGCCATAAACATCCCTATCGAGGAGTTCGAGAAACAGACAGAAATTTTTAGGGTCACCTTTATGGGGTGTAGCTGTCATTAATAGGTAATGATCGGTGATTTCTGAGAGTTTTTCCCCTAATTGATAGGCTAAGGTTTTATCTTTGGGGTTAGCACTCATTTTATGTGCTTCATCTACAATAATTAAGTCCCAATGAGAGCGCAATAAGCTTTCTTTAGCGTCTTTGATTACTGATACCCAAGAAATAGAAGTAACCACCTGATTTTTATCTTGCCAAGGGTTTTGACCATAATTAGCCCTGAGGATATCTCCTCTAATGATCTCGAAGTTTTCCCTAAATTTATCTTTCATCTCTCTTTGCCATTGAAATGTTAGGTTAGCAGGAGAAAGAATCAGAACACGTCGAACTAAACCTCTGATTTTTAATTCTTTGAGCAAAAGTCCCGCCATAATGGTTTTACCTGCTCCTGGATCATCGGCAAGCAGAAAACGAATTCTAGGTAACTTTATAAAATACTCATATACTGCCTCTAACTGATGGGGAAGAGGATCAACCCTTGACATAGCTAAGGAAAAATAGGGGTCATATTCATGGGCTAAACTCCAACGCATAGCTTCAACCCCAAGACGAAATAGTCTAGAGTCTCCGTCAAAAGGCTCTGTATCAAGCTCAATTTGTAACTCTTCTATTTGGGCAGTGGTTACAATGGGTTGATAAACTTTGTTGGTATCTAATCCTTGGACAATTAATTTACAATTGTTATCGCCAATTTCTACTACAGTAATAATAGAAACAGGTTCAGGGAACAAAGAACCTCTAATAATTAGTTCGGGTTTTAATTGTGCTAGATTCTGCACTGTTTGGTATTGGGGCTTATAGATCATATCTTCGGGGCTTTTTGGTTGCCAAATTTTCTAAATAACTATTTTGATCATTGCGAGGGTTAGCGAAGCAATCTCAAAACCTTATGATTATGTTGAGAGTGCGAAAATCCTATTTCTCTTAGTATTCCCAAAATTACCTGAAAACTAACGGTAAGGCAAAAGGCATTCAGGCACAAGTAGTATTATCTATATAAACAATATCTCCTAAGACCTAAAACCTAACCCCTAAGTTGCACTTTTTTTATACATCATTCCTGGTAATTGGGAGACTAAACCTAATAACTCTAATTCTAATAATGCTCCCGCTACTAAACCAGAGGGTAAATTACTTCCTGTGACGATCGCCTCAAAAGAGGTAGGTTCAGTTTGCACCACTTGAAAGACTTGCGCTAAATCTGGGGTTAAATCAGGTCTAGATTGAGGAAGAGGATCAACTTGGGGTACTGAACCTAATTGTAATAATAACTCTTCGGCTGAAAGAATTAAATTAGCTCCCTGATTTAACAGACGTAAACAACCTCTTGCTTGAGGTACTTCTGGAGAGTTGGGCAATACATAAACATCACGTCCAAACTCGTTAGCGTGACGCGCGGTAATTAAACAACCTGATTGCTCTGGTGCTTCTATGACTAAGACTCCCCGAGAAAGTGCCGCGATTAAGCGATTACGCGCCCGAAAACGATTGCTATCAGGATTTGACCCGGCGGGATATTCACTCAGTATTAAACCTCCATGGCTGAGAATTTGCTGATAAATTAGCTGTTGTTGTTGGGGGTAAATGACATCAACTCCTGTGGCTAAAACCGCGATTGTCCTTCCTTTGACAGCTAGACAAGCTTCATGAGCTAAGGTTTCAATTCCTTTAGCCATCCCCCCCACAATAGTAAAACCGTATTGAGCTAGATAACTACTCAGTTGACGGGCCCAACGACAACCATGTTCTGTAGCTTTTCTCGTCCCCACGATCGCCATTACAGGTACTATCCCTTGGTTTTCTTCGGGGTTGACTTCACCTCGATAATAAATCACTGGGGGGATTCCTGGGGTTTCTAATAATAACCTCGGATAATCAGGATCAGCGGGAGTCCAAAAATGGGGATTTTGGCGCAAATGTTCTTGTAAAAACTTCTCGGGATTTAATTGAGAGCGTGTTCCGGCGATCGCTTCTACTACATTACTGCGCAAAGGAGCGATCGCCTTTAATTCTGCTACATCAGCTAACCAGGCTTCTTGCAGAGTTCCGTAATACTCTAAGAATTTCTCTAAGACATTAGAGTTAATCCCGGGAATTTGTGACCAAGCTAACCAATAAATACGCTCTTGACTCATAGGGATAAAGAGGGTAAAACCCCTTCCCCCTGTTGTAGTAGATATTCAGCGTACCACCAATCCTTAGCATCATTGATGTCTAAACCCTCGAATCCCTCGGTAAAAAAAGGGACAATCTTTGTTCCCGCGATGGAATCGGTTTCCCAAACTACCCGACACCAAGCGATCTCTAAACTAGCGTTTTGGCTATAAACTTCAGGTAAGGCTTGATAAGGACTACTATGCCAAGGAGTAGTTAAATTGATTGATTGTGAAGCTAAACTAGGTTCATTGCCTGTTAATAATGGTTCAATTAAATCTCCCTGACGTACCCACATTTTACCAGGATGTTGTTGACATTTTTCTACTGCTCGTAAAGAATCTATGTCTTTTTGTCTTAAAAATACTTCCCAAGCTCGTTGAATCGTCGTATATTGACGAAATGGGCTAGTAGGTCTTAAAATGGAGTAACAGTCGTAAACTTCTCCCTGTTTTTTGAGCTTTGTTAATATTTCCCTAATCCAGTCAATATCTGGTGAGTTGTCCATAGCAAAGACAGAACTACGTAAACAGGGAACTTCCCCACCGTAGTCTTGGGCAATTTTACTAATGACTTCAGAATCAGTAGAAACGATTACTCGCTCAAAAATACCGCTCTTGAGAGCAGCAGCAATGGTATAAGCGATGAGAGGATGTCCAGCTAAAGGGCGAATATTTTTACCTGGAACTCTTTTAGAACCTGCTCTAGCTGGAATAAGAGCGATTATACTAGGTTGAGATGTCATACTAGGGCTTTCAACTTTCTTAATTATAATTGTAACTGTAGTTGTGCATAAATAGATCAGTTGATCCAAAGACTCAAAGTTATTGATATGATGATAGTAGGGAAAAATCTTTACCAACTACTATAAGTACACTCTCGTAATTGAAATTGGAGAAGTGTTATAAATTAAAGGAGCAACAGAGTTGGAAACCAGTCAATGTCTTAATCCCGATTGTTTAGCCGAGAATCCCTCTAATGCAACAACCTGCCAAAAATGCGGCTCAAAGTTATTGCTAGGCGATCGCTATCGCCCTGTTTCAGCATTAGGTAAAGGTGGAATGGGGAGGACTTTTTTAGCTGTTGATGAACATAGATTAAACACCCTCTGTGTAATTAAACAGTTTTTACCTATAACCCAAAATAGCGCTGATTTAGAAAAATTAATTCAGTTATTTAAACAAGAAGCTATCTGTTTACGAGATTTGGGGAAACACCCTAACATACCAGACTTAGAAGCTTTTTTCGCTCACGAAGGCCGATTCTATCTGATTCAAGAATTTGTTGATGGTCAAGATTTATTCAAAGAATTAAAACAAAGAGGTAAATTTACCGAACACGAAGTTAGACAAGTATTTAACGAAATTCTCCCTATTCTCCACTTTCTCCATAGTCGTAATGTTATCCATCGCGATGTTAAACCTAGTAATATCATTCGTCGTAAAGATGGCTCTCTAGTCATGATTGATTTCGGGGTGTCTAAACAGTTGAGCGCTAGTGTACAAACCAGTGTAGGTACTGTCACAGGAACAGTAGGCTATGCTCCTCCTGAACAAATGCGAGGCGTGGTTTTTCCCTGTAGTGATTTGTACGCTCTAGCCGCTACTGCATTGCGTTTACTTACAGGATGTTTACCGAGACCCGATGGCTCTGATGACTTATATGATCCCGTAGAAGGTTGTTGGCAATGGAAAGATAAAGTAACTGTAAGTGATAATCTTGCCTATGTTCTCGATAAGTTATTACAAAATACGGTCAAAGATCGTTATCAAACCTCAGCAGAAGTATGGCAAGCTCTTAATTATAGACCCCAACCCCAACCCCAACCCCAACCCCAAAGCAAACCCAAAAAAAAAAAAAAAACAAAAACAACAACAAAAAAAAAAACAAGTAAAGATAAAAATTATAA
>RECR01000023.1 GCA_007693955.1 Gloeocapsa sp. DLM2.Bin57 | reverse complement strand
TAATTAAAAAAGTGGGGATGGGCATCGCCTCACTCAAAAACGGTCAATCATCTCTTAAGGTGAAAGATAAGAAGCCTACAGCGTAATCTTTGATTCGGTGTAGGAGTATGTCACTTTCAATTCCCAAGCTAATTTAGCTGCGCCGACTATTCCTGCTTGATTACCTAGTTGAGCAGTTAATATTTGTAATCCTATTCGAGAACTAGACAATACTCTACGTTCAATTTCTGCTTGAGTAGAAGGTAAAAATAAATGACTACTTGCACTAATTCCCCCACCGATTAAAATAGCTTCAGGAGTGAGTACATAAATTAAACTAGCTAACCCCGCTCCTAGTAACTTACCATAATCTTGCCAAAAAGTTATTGCTTCTTGGTTACCTTGATTAGCTAATTCTGCTAAAACTGCGGGATTTTTTCCCGTAGTTCTCTCAATTGCTTGGATAGAGAGATATTGTTCTAGAGAGCCTTGATTACCGCTATTACAGTTTGGTCCTGTATAATTAAGGGTAATTAAGCCTAATTCTCCCGCTGCACCATAGATACCCGTATAAAGTTGCTTATTGAGGATGATCGCTCCTCCTATACCTGTCCCTAAAGTTAGTAAAATAAAGTTAGTAAATTGTTGTCCTGATCCTAACCAAGCTTCCCCTAAACCCGCGCAATTAGCATCGTTAGCTATTTTGGTGGGTAAACCAGTTTCAGACTCTAACCAATCTGCTAAGGGTACATTGTGCCAATTATCTAGATTAATCGCTACTTTAGCAATTCTCCCCTCTGCATCTGTTGGTCCTGGCGTTCCTAAGCCAATGGCTATACAGTTATATTGAGGGGTTAATTGTTTAACGATAGCGGCGATCGCTTTTGTAACTGCTTGGGGTGTAGAGGGTTGGGGTGTCGGAATCATCCCTTGATAAACAGATTCCCCTTCAGGGGTAAAGCAACCTATTTTAATACTGCTTCCCCCTAAGTCAATACCGATTACAGTCTTCATGCTGGTGTTTTCTGGTTATAATTTGGGTCAATAGTTTTGAGTAAATTTTAGGTCATTGAGTAATTAAACATGATTTTATTAAAGTTGTTGCTATGGATTCCTACCATTATTATCAGTATTAATATACTGGTGCTATTTATTGAATGTTTAAGCGCCCTTTGGTTTAAAAATAAGGATAATGGGGATAATCAAGCCGTAAATACCGACTATCGTTTAATTATACCTGCTCACAATGAAGCAAGTTGTCTGGGGAAAACCTTAGAGAGTTTAGTTACCCAAGTCAATCAACCTGAACAAATTCTGGTGATTGCTGATAATTGTACTGATGCAACAGCTGTGATCGCTCGGGAATATGGAGTAACTGTAGTAGAAAGATTTAATACAGAAAAGAGGGGTAAAGGTTATGCTTTAGCTTATGGTTTACAACAGTTAGAAGCTAATCCCCCTGAAGTGGTGCTATTTTTTGATGCTGATTGTCTAGTAGGAGAGAATACAGTTAAGGAATTAACCCAAAAAGCGATCGCCACGGGTAAACCGATTCAAGCATTATATTTAATGGAAAAACCAGAACAGCCTACCCCTAAAGATACTATCTCTGCTTTTGCATTTTTGGTCAAAAATTGGGTTCGCCCTTTAGGATTAACTACTTTAGGACTTCCTTGTTTATTAACGGGTACAGGTATGGCGTTTCCTTGGGGGGTAATTAATCAAGTTTCTCTCGACCATGGTAATATCGTAGAAGATATGCAGTTAGGTATTGATGTCGCTTTAGCTGGTTATCCTCCTCTATTTTTACCCACAGCTAAGGTGATAGGAATTTTACCCCAAAAAGAACAAATATCAACTCAACAACGTAAACGTTGGGAACATGGACATTTACAGACGATTATTACTCAAGTTCCTACTTTAATTAAAGGTGCGATGACTCAATTGAGTTTCCCCTTGTTGAGTTTAGCTTTAGAATTAAGTGTACCTCCGTTATCTTTACTAGTAATGTTTTGGGGTTTAACCCTTATTTTGACTGTAGGTGGAGGTTTGCTATTAGGTATCTGGTTACCTGCGCTCGTTTTAATCCTAGCTGGGTTATTGCTGTTTATCGCTATTATCACTGCTTGGGCAAAATTTGCTCAAAAAGAAATACCCTTGAAAAGTTTAATCCTTATTCCTGTTTATCTTCTTTCCAAGGTTACGATTTATTTTAATTTTTTAGGGAAAAGAGAATCTCAATGGGTTAAAACTCAAAGAGATTAATTATTTTCTCTCTCCCCAAGTGCGATCTAATTTTTCTAAATCACTAGTCAAAGAAGAGCGATTGTCTGCTTGAGTTTCTGTGACGATCGCTTTCATTCCTTCTAGGCTGGCTAAAATGCTATTAGGGTCCATAAACATTACTTTACTGCTTTCGCTGCTACCAATAATTTGACCCATCTCGATATATTTTTGAGCTAAGAGAAATTGTACTGCTTGGGTAGCTTGGCGATCGCCTGCTAAAGCTTTCATGACGGTTTGGACCGCTTCTGCTGTTGCTTGAGCTTTCAAGACTTGTTCTTGTTGATTAGCTTCAGCTCTGAGAATCAAGGCTTTTTTATCTGCTTCTGCTTCTAATACTTGAGCTTCTGCTCTACCTTTGGCGGAGTTAATCGCTGAGTCTCTTTCCCCTTCTGAGGTTAAGATAGCCGCTCTTTTTTTCCTTTCTGCTGCCATTTGTAATTCCATGGATTCTTGTACAGCTCTAGAGGGCATAATATCTCTCAATTCTACTCTAGTTACCTTTACTCCCCAAGGATCCGTTGCTATATCTAATTCTCTGAGTAAAATTTCGTTGATTTCTGAACGTGCAGTAAAGGTTTGGTCTAATTCTAATTGACCCATTTCTGAGCGTATTTGAGTTAAAACCAGGTTAACGATCGCTTCGCGGAGATTTTCCACCTTATAGTAGGATTTATACATATCCATAATCCGCCAATAGACTACTGCATCTACGGTTATAGATACGTTATCCCGAGTGATACAGGTTTGAGCTGGTATATCTAAAACTTTTTCTTTGATTGTGTCTTGATAAACTACTCTATCAAGTACAGGAGTAAGAAAATTTAAACCTGGTTCTAGTTTTTTGTTATAACTTCCTAATCTTTCTACCAAACACTCGTTTTTTTCACTAATGATTCTCACTGAGGATGCTATTGCTCCTCCTCCCGCTAAAGCCAGAAAAACTACAAATCCAAATAATCCTTGCATAATTAATCCACCTCTAATCTTTTAACATTTTTTCGGAAGCTACAATCAAAGTATTTCCTTCTCTACGTACTACATAAACTTTTTCATGAGGTGCTATCTCTTGTGATCTATCAACGGCTTTTGCTCTCCAGGAGTTACCCTCATAGAGAACTCTTCCTTCTTCTCCAGGAGCTATACTAGTAAGAGTTTCTGCTTCTACATCATCTCCCCTGGTAAGAATATTTTTAGGAGGAGTATAAAAACGTTGAAGTAACCATACTCCTGTTATAGAAAGAAATAACCACAGGACAACCTGTAATGGAAAAGAACTCAGCCACCCTGACAGTAAACCTACTACTATAGCACTTAGCCCCAACAGTAGGACAATAAATTCAGTTGGTAAGAAAAACTCCATTACACAGAGTATTGCTCCTGCTACTAGCCAAAGATTCATCGTATTTTGCATACATTGCCTAGTAATATGTATATTTTCATTTTAGCTTGAATAATTTAATTACAGGTTTATTTGTAAACTTCTCTTAAGCTTTATCTAGATAACTTGCTAACCATTGTTTACCTTCTGCTTCTGCGGCGATCGCATCTGCATAACCTATTTGTTCTTGTAGTATTATACCTTGTTTACTGACTAAACGAAATAGCCAACCTTGGTTGTCTCGATGTAAGACTATTAATAAATAATCGCGATTTTTCCCAATATGAGTAATTAAACTGATTGTATCTGACATCCCTCATTCTTAATAAATGTTGTATCTTAGAGAGTAAGGCTTGTTCTGTCAGTTTGATCATACACCTTATGTCTAATCCTGTTTTTAGTCTCCAAGATTTTCTCGATCCAGTGGTAGAGATAACCAGAGATATTGACTGTAAGCAACTTAACCAGATTTTTGCGGGGGGAATAAATCAAGCGGTTGTAGTTAACCAAGAAAGATATCCCCTAGGTATAATCTACGCTCGCTCCCTACTAGCTAGATGTTTACAACGTCAATCTCTGAGTTTAACTCCAGGAGAAATAAATTCTTTAATTGAACCGATAACTATTTTACCAAGTAAAATGAGTTTTCTCAACTATTATACTCATTTTGGATATCATCTAGAGTTAGGAGATAGTTACTGTTTTGCTTTAGTAGATGAAAATAATCATTTGTTGGGTATCCTTAATCAAGGTAAAATATTTAAAGCGATCGCTCTACACAATCTCCCTGAACAAAATCTCTTAAACCTCTTAGAAAAATTGCCCCTACCTGTTATGCTGCAAACAGAGCAAGGTAGAATTTTAGCTCAGAATGATCAATGGCGACAACAAATTGGGGATTATATTCCTGAAAGACTTAACCCTGATTATATTAATAAATTTCCCCCCCAAACTTTACCACAACCGACTCTAGTTGCTACTAGAGAATATAATTGGGAATTTTGTCAAGTTCCCCTCGATAGATTAGACTTAACTCCTGCTGATACAAATACTGAAAAACTAGTATGGTTAGTATTAGCTAATCATTTACAACAAGAATTAGCCTCAAATCGTCTTAAAGATGAGTTTGTCTCTGGTATTACTCACGATCTCAAATCTCCACTGACTTCGATTATTGGCTTATCTAATTTGCTCAAAGAACAAAAGTTAGGAACATTAAACCCTCGACAATCTCGTTATGTAGAATTGATTTATCAAAGTGGACAAAGAATTATGAATCTAGTCAATGAATTACTAGATTTAAGTCGTTTACAAAGTGGTGAATTAGAGATAAATTTAGACTTAGTCAATCTCCAGACTATTTGCGAACAAACCGCTAGAGAAATTCAAGCCAAATTAACTGAAGCAAACCTAGAATTATCCCTAGTAATCGAAACAAATATTAAAAATATCCAAGCAGATAGTTTACGCTTACGTCAAATGTTAATCCATTTACTAGATAATAGTATTAAATTTACTCCACCAGGACAACAAATCGGTTTAAGAGTTAATTTATGGAGGAATTGGTTAGCTTTTACGGTTTGGGATACAGGTATGGGTATTCCTAGAGAGTCACAAAAGATGATTTTACAAAAATATCATCCACCTAATCAGATAATTAATCAACCAACAACCAAAGGTCTCGGTTTAATCTTAACTCAACGTTTAACTGAACTTCATGGTGGAGATTTGACCTTTTTATCTACAGAAGATAAGGGAAGTAGTTTTACAATTTTACTTCCTACCGATAATAATGATGGCAATAATCTAGTTTTATTAGTAGAAGATAATCCAACTTATTTAAAAGAAATAACCCAATTACTCAACAGTATTAAGACTCAAGCAATTATCGCTAGAACTGGTACAGAAGCAATAGATAAAGCACGTTTAATCAAACCTGATTTTATCTTCTTAAATCCTTCGATATCATTTCTAGCTAATTGGGATGTATTAACTTTATTAAAGTCAGATAAGCAAACTAAACATATTCCTATAATTTTAACTATTGAACCATCAGAAAAGATTAAAGATTTAGGCAAAAAAGCTGATGGTATATTAACTTTACCAATAACGAAAGAATCATTATTATTTAGCTTAGCCAAAGTTAATCACAAAAGAAGTCTAACTATTTTATATTTATATCCAGGTTCAGCATTAACTAAAGCCAGTGATACCGAATTAGAATGGTTAATACATACTCACGCTTCAGGATTAATTAAGCGTATTCTCGAAGCAGATAGTTTAGAACAGGCAGAATTATTAGCACAATTTTGGGAAGTAGATGCTATAGTGTTTAATGGCTCGTTATTAAATAATCGAGAACTAGAATTAAAAGAACTCAGAGAGATGGAAGTTTTAGCTAGACTTCCCTTAATTACTTTAGACAATGAAACAACCAAAGTAGCTAATCAAATATCAGGCTTACAAGTATTCCCCTGTTTAATACCACCAGAAGAAGAAAACTTAGATTACCTACTAGAAGTAATAGAAATAGCAGTAGGAATTAAATAATAATGAGATATCCTGATCCCAATAATCCCCATCCTCTGGAAGGATTTCCTCAAGTATGCTTTATTAAAAATACTATTAAAAATCCTTTGATTATGGTGGGGGATTACACTTATTATGACGATCCCGAAGATTCAGAAAATTTTGAGCGCAACGTCTTATATCATTTTCCTTTTATTGGTGATAAGTTAATTATTGGTAAATTTTGCGCTATTTCCCGAGGAGTAAAATTTATTATGAATGGTGCAAATCATCAAATGTCGGGCTTTTCTACTTATCCTTTTGAAATTTTTGGCAATGGTTGGGAAAAGGTTACCCCACAAGCCCAAGAATATCCCTACAAAGGAGATACAGTCATTGGTAATGATGTTTGGATTGGTTATGAAGCGGTCATCATGCCAGGGGTTAAAATAGGTGATGGTACAATTATCGGCGCTAAATCCGTAGTTACTAAAGAAGTTAAACCCTACTCTGTTGTAGGTGGTAATCCTGCCAAATTAATCAGACAGCGATTTTCTCCAGAAATTATCAAGATTTTGCTAGAGATTGCTTGGTGGGATTGGGATATAGTAAAAATTACCAACAATTTAGAGGCGATCGTCGGTGCGAATATTCAAGCTTTACAAAAGGTTACTTAGATTGTTTCGTCGAGATGTTCAGCTACTGACTGATATAAATCTAAGACATGATGATCCAATAAGCGATAAAATACCTTACGTCCTCTTTTTTCGTAACTAACGAGACGCATAGATTTAAGAGTGCGCAATTGGTGAGAAACCGCAGACTCAGTCATTTCTAGAGAAGCGGCTAAATCACAGACGCACATTTCCCGATTAGCTAAAACAGACAAAATACGTAAACGATTAGTATCACCTAAGAGACTAAAAAATTCTGCCATTTTTTGAGCTTTCTCAGGTGCTAAAATTCTAGCTTGAACCCCTTGTAATTCGTCAAAAGCAACAGGATGAGGCTGACATTGTAGTAAGTCACTATTTGAGATTATTGACATTGACAATCTCGGGAATAGTTAGAAATATAGGTTGTGTCCGTTTTACCAAACCATTGATAACGATTATCTCTGATTTGTTCATAAAGGCGATCGCCTAACCATTGTAAAGAGGGTAAATTACGATAGAGTGTAATCAGAGGTTCTCCTAAAGGGAGTAAACGGGCGATTTCCTCAGCAGCGTCGCTACCTTGCCAACGTAATTCGGGGTTAACCGTGTCAATCAGAATCATACCTTGATGACAATCTTGGGGTTCAATCCCCAGAGTTTTTAGGGTATCATAAGCTTGCATGGGGATGTAGCGAAAGATTTGCCCTTGGTCTAGTGCTTCTAGTCCTTTAGTAAAATTTACACAGAGATTGCAGTTTCCATCGTAAATTAAATAATAGCGCATAAAGAGATTTTATTTTTCAGCATAACATAATCTTCATAAATGAATAAACCTAGCACGCTATTTAGTCAATTTTATAGTCTAGACAAATTAACCAATTGCTATATGATTGAGATAGCTTTGGACGAATACACAGATATTTTTAACGAATGGGATCCAGCCCCCTTTAAGCGCCGAGAAATTGACCCAGATTTAAAGCTGTATTTAGAGGGGTGTTCTCAAGAGATTCCCATTAACTATCCAATTGAAATTTATTTTACCATTCCTCATCAAGTCCGTAACCTAGTTACTGAGGAAGAAGCGCGCGACGGGTTAAAAAACTATTTCAGTTTTAATATTTATTTTATCAAAAGAAATTTAAAAAAAACCAGTATTAAAATACTCAATTACATTTTTCTGGGTTTTGTCTTTCTTTGGGTAGGGATAAGCTTTTCT
>RECR01000022.1 GCA_007693955.1 Gloeocapsa sp. DLM2.Bin57 | reverse complement strand
GCTTTTCTTGCTGAAATCAGACGGATCTCCCCGTTTCTTTCAGTATATACAACAACTAAATTAGTTTTGTTTTTATTTTCGCCCCACTGGAATATTATTTCTTTCACGTTTTGAGAATCTGCTGACAAAAACCTACCCTGATAAGGGGTAGGTAGGGAGAATAATCTCTTAATTATTAGTTGAGTTGACCAGTTTGAGCTGCTACTTCTTCAGCGAAATTTGACTCTTGTTTTTCGATACCTTCACCGAGAATAAAGCGAACAAAACGGCGTACTTGAATGTTTTCTCCAAGTTGGGCGATCGCTTGTTTAATTAGTTCTTCTACAGTGATACTCTGATCTCGAATATAGGGTTGATCTAAGAGAGAAAGTTCTTTGAGACGTTTTTCAATTCTACCTTGAACGATTTTCTCTTTAATATTGTCGGGTTTATTACCGAGATCGTCTCTACCCATTTCGATCTCTTTTTCTCTGGAGCTAATTTCAGCAGGAATTTCCGAGACGTTGATATATTCTACGTTAGGACAAGCCGCGATTTGCATGGCGATATTGCGCACTAACTCTGAGAACTCTTCACGACGAGCCACAAAGTCCGTCTCGCAATTTACCTCTACTAACACGCCAATACGTCCACCAGTATGGATATAGCTAGATACTAACCCTTCTGCTGCGATACGACCTGCTTTTTTCTCAGCGGAGGTGATCCCTTTTTGACGTAACCATTCGACAGCTTTGGTCAAATCTCCATCATTTTGGGTTAGGGCTTTTTTACAGTCCATCATCCCTGCGCCTGTTTTTTCCCGTAACTCTTTAACTAGTTTTGCAGATATTTCAGCCATGTTATGCTCTCTTTTGTTAATTTATAACCATAATCTCACGGTCTGACTATTCTTCGCTATCCCCATCTTTGGGATATTCCTCAGATATAGGTGATTCTTCTTCTTCTGGTTCTTCTTCAAATTTGTCATAATCTATTTCTTCTTCGTCTATTCCTGTAGGGATACCGTGATGTCCTTCGTTAATTGCGTCTGCTAATTTACCCACAATGAGTTTAATAGAACGAATCGCGTCATCATTAGCAGGTATGGGATAGTCAGCTAAATTAGGATCGCAATTAGTATCAATCATCGCTACTACAGGAATTCCCAATTTTTGACATTCCATAATAGCATTGTGCTCTCTACGTATGTCAACGACTACTACCACATCAGGAACACGACGCATTGTTTTTAACCCACCGAGATATTTTTCGAGTTTTTCTAGTTCTCGACGTAAAGAAGATGCTTCTTTTTTAGGTCTTTTATCTAATGCTCCACTGTCATTGAGTTGCTCTAATTCTTTGAGTCTTTCAATGCGAGTTTTGATTGTTTCCCAGTTAGTCAGCATACCTCCTAACCAACGTTGATTGACGTAATAGCCTTTACAACGTTTAGCTTCTTGAGCTATGATACCGGCGGCTTGGCGTTTAGTACCGATAAACAGTACTTTTTTACCTTCTGCTGCGGCTTCACGTAGATAACTATAGGCTTCTTCCATCTTTTCTGCGGTCTGGACTAAGTCTATAATATGAACACCGTTGCGAGCTGCGTAGATGTATGGATTCATTTTAGGAGACCAACGACGTGTCTGATGACCGAAGTGTACTCCCGATTCTAATAAATCTGCGAGGGAAACAACTGACATATATTTTTTACTCCTGTTTCGGGTTTAACCTCCATCCAGTGGAATTCCTTGTGAGAAACACCCGAATTTCTGGATGTGTGATTTTAAACAACTTTGCTAGTCTAACACATTTTCGTTAATTTTATGTCTCAACGTCCCGTCATTAATATTTCTCTGACTACGCTGTTATGGATTTTGGCAATTTTTCTTTTGCTGGTTTTGTTATGGCAATTGAGAAGTTTATTGGTTATCCTGATGATTGCTGTAGTAATTGCAGCTACTCTAGCCCCAATTATTGCTGAAGCAGAAAAGTTGGGTATCCCCCGTTGGTTGGGGGTAATTTTGGTTTATCTAGGTTTGATTGCTTTGTTGGTAACTGCGGGTTTAATCATTGGACCTACGGTGATTAGTCAGATTGAACGTTTATTACAAAAATTGCCTATTTATCTAGAAAGTTTGGGTAATTCAGCGGAAGAATTAGCTGTACGTTTTGGTATCAAAGAGCCAACAACTATTGATTTGATTAATCAATTCTTTGATGTACAGGCTTTGACTTCTTGGGTATTTCGTTCTAGTCAGTTGTTGATTTTGCGATCGCTGGTGGTTACCCGTGGTCTGCTTGGGGTAGCTTTTAACCTAGTATTAGCTTTATTTTTCTCTGGTTATATGCTCGCAGGCTCTGATAGATTACTCAAGGGTTTAGTTAGTATTTTTCCCGAACCTTGGGAACAACGTTTAGCCCAACAAATCACCCCTGTCAGTAAACGCATGGGGGGTTATATCCAAGGTAGAATTGTAGTCTCAGCTATTCTAGGTGTAGTGATTACTTTTGGTTTGAATATAATCGGAATCGTTGATTTTTCCCTAGCTTTGGGAGTAATTGCCGGGTTTACTAATTTAATTCCCTTTTTTGGTCCAGTTTTAGGAGCAATTCCCGCTTTAATCGTGGCGATCGCTCAGGGTTGGTGGACTTTTTTCTGGGTTTTATTACTTTATGTGATCATCCAAAACGTAGAAACCTATCTGTTAGATCCTCTCTTAGTGGGTTCTTCAGTCAAAATTTCCCCTATTTATCAATTATTAGCGGTTTTAGGAGGTGTACAAGTCTTAGGCATTATTGGGGCGTTAATTGTTCCGCCTTGGGTAGCAGGATTTAACGTTATGTTAGACAATCTCTATTTACAACCGAAGAGAAACCGAGAAGAAGGTGACTTATCGGAAATAGATTGAGAGAAAGCTAAAAATATAATAGAAGGGGAGAGGGGAGAGGGGAGAGAGGGGAGACGGGGAGAGGGGAGAGAAGGGAGTATGCTATATAGGAATAATAACAGCTAATACCGTTCCACCGTTCCACCTAACTCAACAAGAGCATTTTATTTTCCATTCGATATTATTATAATGTACTAGAATCTAGACTTTGAGCTTGTTCTGGTGTTAACTGATTAAGATGTAAACCACATTCTTGTTTTAGTCCGTGAAAACGGGTATCTCGCTCATTTTCGTCTTCTGCTAACAGGGGACGACTAGAATGCCAATCACCTACAGATACATAACCCAAGTCAAAAAAGGGATGATAGGGGAGGTCATATTTGGTTAAATACTGATAAATATCTTTAGCGTTCCAAGTTAGAATAGGATGAATTTTATAGTGTTTTCCCTGCATAGCGATAAAATCTAGGTGTTTACGGTGTTCGGTTTGATCTTTCCGCAAACCTGCTAACCAAGCAGTGGCTTTTAATTCTTGTAAAGCTCGCTGCATTGGCTCTACTTTACGTATTTGGTCATAGAGATTGAGAGATTGTACATCCTTTTGCTCCCAAAGTTTACCATAAAGAGCTTCCATGCGCGCTGGACTCATAGGTGATTGATAAACCTTGAGATTGAGTTTAAGACGTTGGCTTAGTTTCTCGGCGAATTGATAAGTTTCCGAGGGTAAATAACCAGTATCAATCCAAATAACGGGAATATCAGGTATAACTTCAGTCGCTAAGTGCAACATTACCGCTGATTGAATACCGAAGCTGGTACTCATCACTAAACCTTGATTAAAGGTATCATCTGCCCATTGAATGATTTCTGAAGCTGAAATCTGGGCTAATTTATCATTAATAGTGACTAAATCAGAAGAGTTAAGTATGGCTAGGGGATATTCTGCTGTTTTGCTTGGATAATTCATCAGAAAAATGGGTTACAGTAAACTTTCGAGACGTTGAATCAGTTGGGGGGTTTCCACAACTCCCTCAATCCGATCAATTGGTTGTCCATCCCGAAATAAAACTAAGGTTGGTAGGGCAGAAATATTGTACTGTGATGCGATTTGAGGATATTTGTCTGTATCTATTTTAACTATTTGTAGGCGATCGCTCAACTTTTGGTTGACTTGTTCGAGGATTTTTGCCATCATTTGACATGGTCCGCACCAAGTGGCATAAAAATCTACTAGTACTGGTAAAGTTGAACTGTTGAGCAGTTCGGCAAAGCTAGAAAATTGTTTTTTGACTGTCATGCTTTATGATTGTCTTCGTCCTTAAGTTTTATGATAACTAATTTTAGATGGTTGAGAGCGAAAATTTCAATGATTGTGTGGGTATTGTGACAGGTGCGTCTCGGGGAATAGGTAAAGCTACTGCTTTAGCCTTAGCAACACAAGGTGTTAAAGTAGTGGTTAATTATGCTAGTTCTCAAGAATCTGCTCTAGCTGTAGTTAAAGCGATTACTGAAGCAGGAGGAGAGGCGATCGCTATTAAAGCCAATGTTGCCCAAGAAGCAGAGGTAGAGAATCTGATTAAGGAAACCATGGCAAAATGGGGACGTATTGATATCTTGGTTAATAACGCGGGAATTACCCGAGATACCCTATTATTACGTATGAAAACCGAAGATTGGCAGGCAGTAATTGACCTGAATCTAACTGGAGTATTTCTCTGTACTAGAGCTGTAAGTAAAATTATGTTAAAACAGCGTAGTGGTAGAATTATAAATATTACTTCTGTAGCAGGAGAAATGGGTAATCCAGGTCAAGCTAATTATAGCGCAGCCAAAGCAGGGGTGATTGGTTTTAGCAAAACTGTAGCCAAGGAGTTAGCTACACGTGGGGTAACGGTTAACGCGGTAGCACCAGGATTTATCAGCACCGATATGACTAAAGATATTCCAGGAGAAGAGATTCTTAAATTTATCCCCCTAGGTCGTTTTGGTCAACCCGAAGAAGTAGCGGGAATGATTCGCTTTTTAGCTACAGATTCAGCAGCAAGTTATATCACAGGTCAAGTTTTCAACGTAGATGGGGGTATGGTTATGGCTTAGATTAGGTTTAGGTTTTAGGGGTTAGATGTTATTCTGAATGCGCGAATGCGCGAATTAATTATTTTTTCGCACATTCACTCGTTCTACATTCTTCATTCCCCCTCTCCCCCTCCTCACAGGTGTAGGTTTTTGACAATGAGATTCTGGCGAAGGTGAGACAAGGAAGA
>RECR01000021.1 GCA_007693955.1 Gloeocapsa sp. DLM2.Bin57 | reverse complement strand
TGTTACTATTTCAACCCTTAAATCTTATATACAGAATCAAGATGAAATAAAATAAATAAGGACGCGATTCATCTCACGCTTATTTGAGAAAATAAAGCTTGAGGCTTCTCGCGGTTAAGCTAAACCTTGATGACTCTAAGGTTAACCGTAAGATAGCCGAAGAAATACGCGAAATCATGCTGCTAGAAAATATTTAGGTATAGAAGTAGGGGTGGTTAAGGTTTAGCACCAGGGGAGAAACCTCCAAGAGGGACAGTGAAAAAAAAAAGCTTTCTTAGGGGTGAGTCACCAGGTGAGTTACCAGGTGAGTCACCTGGTGAGTTAAGATGAGTCACCCTCCATTAACCCTATGATGCTATAGTTAGGTTGAATCATTAGTTTCTGTCCTTGGTTTTCCGAACTAGGGGTTTTTCGATTATTGCTACTGGAAAAGAGAGGAGAGCTTCCATAGGCTCTCCTTCCTTGTTTAGGTCTATTTAGAGGGATTGGGGAACAAGTCCAACCCTAGCTATCAGTGGAGAAGAATGATTATCATTCCACTTCTTTTGGTTAGAAACCCTAGGGTTTTCGCACAGAGTTTACCCTTCATGCTATGATGGATTCATCGACTCACTTTTTGCCCTTTTCGGAAACAGAGTAAAGAAGCTAAAGTGAGTTGCACCCCCTATTCTTCTTTTGCACTGTTAAAAGAACACGGGTGCTACACAAAGAATTCATACAAATCAGTACCCAGAGTTTCTAGAGCCTTAGCTACGGCTTTCTTGAGCTTGCTTACCTTTACTTCGGATGTTGTCTCAGCCATATATTTAGCCATGTGGACTAGGTTGTTATCATAGTCGTACTCATAGGTACTGTAGATATCTAATGCCTCATTAATCCTTGCCTCCAAAGCCTCTAGCCTAGCTTCTAAACCACCTTCTATATTGCTTCTTTCAGTGGTAAGGGAAATGGTTTGGGGTTCATCTACCAATCGGCTAATAGCTAGCTCTATGGCTCTAGATTCGCTGATACCGTGTTCTAAACAGTATTCCTTGAGCTTTAGCATTACATTGGGTGTTACATAGGTTGATTTCTTTATTCTTTTTCCGTATTCCATAGTTGGTTTGCTACCTTCTTTTTCAATGGTTACTTTTACCCCTATTTAGGGTTACCCCTATTAGGGGTAATTTAGGGGTAAATCTGTTTAGGGGTAAAATAACTCTTTCTGCACTGATAAAGATAATTGCTTCTTTCAGTGGTAAAGGAAATATTTCCCCTAGAATCTGTAATATGTAAATCTAATTGTATTGTTCTTGAGATGGTATAGAAGGGTTTATATAAATGGTTACCAACACCAAAAAAGAAGCCAAACTATTTCCGAGAGCATACATAGATATTGAGCTAGCATTATACTAACCATAGAGATTAATAAATATCACACCTGGGGAATATGTAGTGATAAGAGTATCGTTCCTGTAGGTAAGCTTTAAGGGATTGCCTCCAAACCTTCTCGGGTTTGGAGGGGAATTGGGGAACAGTGCAAAAAGAAATGTTTGTTAGGTGATAGCTAGGGGATACCGTAACGATATCAAGGTGATATCAGTCCATGATATTAGGGTACTATCATCTCATGATATAAAGGTGCTAGTAAGGTGATAGCTAGGGGATGGTAGGGGTAATGGTAGGGGTGATATCAAGATGATATCGTAACAGTATCTAGATGATATCAAGATGATATCGTAACGATATCAAGGTGATAACATCCTATGATATTGTCAACACCTTGTCTATGACTGTCAACGGTTTGTATATGGATAACTCATCTAATGAGTCACTAGGTAACTCATCTAGTGACTCACCTAAGTGACTCATTCTAACTCACTAGGTAACTCACCCCTAGTAATCTTTTTCCAAAAACAAGCTAGAGATTTTTCTTCACTGGTATTGACTAAACCCCTATGGGCATGGTAGGCTAACAGCTAATCCGTAGCATCTTTGGGAGCAGGATGCCGCAGGTTCAAATCCTGTCATCCCGATTTTTTTAAAATAGCGTAAAAAACTAAACAACTATAACCGAGTAAGGCTTCTAAAGTATAACGAAGGTTGGATTTATAGGGGATAGGTTGCCAAAAGCGTAGTTTACCTGTAAATCCACGGGAATTTAAACCTAAAACTATTTGGCGATAATTTTCTAAACTTTGTTTGAATAGTTGAGTAACTAATAATCCTAGACTAGTTATGATTCTACTTCTGCGACTATAACCACCCCGAGATTGTTGGGCTAATAATAAGTTACTAGCGGTTTCGGTTAAAATAGCAATAAAACGATACATTAAGGCTAAAAGTTCGAGGATTAAACTAGGACAACCTAACTTAGCTAATACTTCCAAAATCTCTATTAGGGGGGTTGTCAGTAAGAGAAAGTACATAGAAGAACTAACTGTGATCGCTCTTAATAATAATTCTGCACCCTGAATTAATCCTGAAGGACTAAAATAAAAGTTAATTGGTACTAGATTATCACTCCAAACTATTTCTAAGGCGATCGCGGGTAAACTAACCATCCCAAACCCTAAAGGTATCGTCAACAACTGAAGGTAAAATCGCCAAGGTATCCCCGCGTAAACCACTATCCAAATGAATAACCAGATAATCAGAATTATTTGAACAAACCTACCACCTAGATAACTCAATAAAAACAACATTATTGTAAATAATAGTTTTTCTGATGGTGGTAGATAGCGCAGACGATTAAGATAGACTAAACTATCTATTTGGTGGTGCATTACGACCTTTATATAAACCGATAACGTAACCGACGATTCCCCCACCGATAGCAGCTTGAGTGGAGAATAACAAACTCTCCACCTCACCACTAGGAGGTTCAAGAATCGACTCAAACCAAGGCTCAAAATCAGGGTTTAGGGTAGTAATTGCTTCTTCTGCTTCCTCATCTGCCCCCATAAATTCGCCCTTGACAAAAACCAGGGGTATTAGTGCTAATAACAATACTCCTGCTATCAATAAATAGTTGCTATATTTAGCTTGCTGCATGGTTACCTCTGGTTGTACGTAATAGTTTGATGGTTTCTAACTCGGGTTGAGCGTAAGATTTTAGCCAATTCCAAACTAAAACCGTGAGCATTCCTTCGCTAATTGCTAAAGGAATTTGAGTTAGGGCAAAAATTGTGGCAAATTTCGTAAAAGAAGCGAGGAAACCGCCATTTTCAGCGGGAAAAGCTAGAGCTAGTTGTAAAGACGTAACTAAATAAGTTGCTAAGTTACCACAAGTAGCAGCTAGGAAAACAGCCAATCTTTCTCTATTACTTCCTTTGGTTTGATGATAGATTAAATAAGCTACCCAAGGACCAACTATAGCCATAGAGAAGACATTAGCACCCAAAGTAGTTAAACCACCATGGGCTAAAAGTACAGCTTGAAAGATTAAAACCAGTGTTCCTAGTACAGTCATGATACCAGGAGTGAAGAGAATAGCACCTAAACCAGTACCCGTAGGATGAGAACAACTCCCTGTAACCGAAGGAATTTTTAAAGCCGAAAGAACAAAACTAAAAGCCCCAGCTAAAGCCAAAAGTAGTTTTAATTCGGGATGTTCTCGGGTTAAATTGGTTAAGTTGCGCAACCCTACCACAAAAAAAGGTAAAGAAATACCGAACCACAATAAAGCCCAGGGTAGAGGAAGAAACCCCTCACTAATGTGCATCGCATAAGCAGGTTTAGACAAGTATAGCCAAGTGACAATAGCTATAAAAGTACTAACAGCATAAGCGCGTTTTTGCTTAAGTATCCTAAAAGACAAGTGTATCTGAACCTCGCAGAATGATGTTAAGACTTAGGCGGGCATCCTGACTAAGAAACCGATTGTTTCATCACAGTTGCGAGACAGCGTTGGACTTACACCAAACTTTCCCCCTTGCGTTTGATGACTGTTCCCCATCAAAACCTAAAGTGAAAACATTTTAACATATTTGCTAAAATTTCTGTTAGCATAACATAGGTAAAAAAACGTATAGGAAAATAAACATGACTGAACCTCAACCAACTACTCAACCCAAGGTAGAAGACCCCAAATTTGGTTTTAACGAATACGCAGAGCGTCTTAATGGTAGAGCTGCGATGATTGGCTTTATCTTAACCATAGCTATTGAATATTTCAGTGGTCAAGGTCTCTTAGCTTGGTTAGGGTTACAATAATAAGTCTAAACAAAATCAAGAGCCTTAGCCGATTATCAGATGGATAGGATAAGCTAAAAGTAGAAGATAAATAATTAGTAACTTAAGATGATTAACGCTATTATTCCTCGTTTTTTTAAAGTAGCTTATCGCAAAGAACCACTCTCTAGCTTTATCTTAGTGATAGGAGCAGTTGACGCGGTGATTGGTGGTGTAGGTCAACGTTGGACCTTACTTAGTTTAGGTGTATTTACTGTGTTCATCGCTATGCTCGTGCGTTGGTTGCAACAACAACAAGCCCAGGCAATTGTACCACAACGGGTAAATAGAAAAATGCTGCCTCCAAGTGCTGCAGATAACCCTTTACCGGCCTTAACTAATCGACAAAAACAAAGATGAATATAGAATGTGATGAATTGCTCAAAATTGGCGAAGTAGCCAATCGAAGTGGTTTGTCAATTAAAACTATTCGCTACTACGATCAGTTGGGTTTACTCTCTCCTGCGGTAACAAGGACTGAATCTGGTTATCGTTTGTTTGAACCTAAAGTAATTAACCGTTTAGAGTTTATTAGAAAAATCCAGACTTTGGGACTTAGTCTCCAAGAGATTAAGGTAATTCTGGATGTTCATGATTCGGGTGATGTTCCCTGTGGTCAAATCAAGGACTATCTGCTCAAACAGCTAGATAATATAGATGAACAAATAAATAACCTTAATTCTCTTAAAGCTCAATTACAATTAATACTCGCAGATTGGCAAGAATTAACAGCTCCAGATGAGGAATCTCAGACTATTTGCCCTAATATAAAATAAATTAATTTTTAAATTCTATGAATCTCCACAAGCTTAAAATTGGTTTATTAATCTCAACTATAGGTTTATTATCTCTATCCCCAACCCCAATTAAGGGGGAAGAAACCATAACCATAGAAGAAGAACCACTAACCCTTCTAGAAGCCGCCGAATTGTGGCGCAGACCTCGCTTAATCCAGAGTTTCATTGGTCATGAGGGAGCAGTCAATGCTCTGACTTTTAGTCCTGATGGAGATATTGTCGTCAGTGGGGGGAGTTCTAATGACCCTACTCTCAAGTTTTGGTCTGTAGCTACAGGAAAACAAGTTGAGAGAATTCGTGCTCAACGTACAGCGGTAATGGAGGTGGCGATTAGTCCCAATGGCGCTACACTTGTAAGCACTGGAGAAGACGCAGGTATTAATATTTGGGATTGGCAAACGGGAGAGTTTTTGTTTACCTTTTTTGAGCATGGTAGTAATATTCTCTCTATGGTTATTTCCCCCGATAGTAGCGTGATGGTAACAGGAGGTTTGGATGGGATTAGGGTTTGGAATCTGATTCCTCAACGTCCTATATTTATTCTAGATGGGATTGGTAATCCTACTTATGCTTTAGCGATGCACCCTAATGGCTATGTTGTCGCTAGTGGTCACCAAGATGGGGTAGTGAGATTCTGGAATCTGAGAACCACTAAGGAATTGAGTGAGTTTATTCTCCATGATAATTTAGTCAGTGGATTAGCTTTTACTCCTGACGGTAATAAGTTAATTACTAGTAGCTATGATGGGACTATTAAAGTTTGGGATTTAGTCACCCAACAGTTATTATTCACAATGACAGGACATAGGAGTATTATTAGGGCGATCGCTCTCAATCCTGATGGTCAAGTACTCGCTAGCGCCGGAAATGATGGTGTACGTCTCTGGAATATCGAAACGGGAGAATTTCTCGGGGTAGCTTCTGGACATACAGACTGGGTACAATCTCTGGCTTTTAGTAACGATGGCAGAAGATTAGCTACAGGAGGTTTTGATCGGATTATTCGGATTTGGGAAATACCCGAAGCTTTCTAATTATGGCAGAGCTACAACATCCTCAAGCCCAAAAAGATGGCGAAATAATCGCACAAATCCTGGATGAAAAAGCAACAGCAGAAAATTTAGCGACTATCGCTAGATTAATTATTCGTTATGAAAATTTTCCTGGAGCTAAAGAAATTAAACAACGGTTAAACCAAATTCTACAACAGTGGGGTTTAGATCAAGAGACTCTATTTGCACAAACTCGTCAATTCTACTCAGAAGGTAAACTAGGTAATGAACGTTTAGCACCCCAAGAAACACAAGATTGGAGTTGAGTAGCTTTATCTAGGAAGATCTACTAAAGGTTCGTTGAGTTTGATAATTAAACTATGATCTAGACTGTGACTACGATTCTGGTTAAGTTGTTCTTTGGAGATCTTATTGAGAGCTATAACTACTCCTTGATCATAATCCTGAGTTTGGGCTAATTGGGGGACAATATTGGCATTGGGGCTAAATAAACCACTTAAAGCTGTTACCGACAAAGCAGCAATCGCCCCTCCACCCCATAACCATCTTTTGCTGTGACGTCGTCTATTTACTTGCGCAAAAACTCCTTGAGATAATTGTTCCGCACTATAGGAAGGAGTAAAGGTGGGAAGTTGTTGAAAAGCTTTTCTGAGCTTGAGTAATCGTTGATACTCTTGTTGTAAATTCTGGTCAGTTGCCAAGAGAGATTCAACCTTAGCGATTTCTTGGGGACTTAATTCGCCGTCGATATAGGCGCTAAGTAGTTCATAGTGTTCGGAGTGTTCAAAATCATTGGGAATCATGGCTCTACAAATTATAAGAAATTATTTAATTCAGATTGTAATTTAGCTCTAGCTCTAGCTATTCTAGATTTTACTGTACCAAGAGAAGTATTAGTAATCTCGGCTATTTCTTCATAGGAGAGACCCTCGATTTCTCGGAGTACAATAGTAGTTCTAAATAAAGGAGGAAGGGAGGCGATCGCTTCGGTTAGTTTGTCGTAAAACTCTCTACTAGCTAAATCATCCTCTGGTGTAGGTGCTTCACAAGCTATATCTCGGGTAACTTCTTCTTGGTTAACTTGATAGGGTTCATCGAGAGAAATAATACTTCCGCGTCGTTTCCGCTTGCGCAATTCATCATAAACTAGATTAGTAGCGATCCTACCTAACCAACTTTTAAACTTTTGGGGCTGCTCTAATTTAGGTAGATATTTATAAACCCTAATCCAGACTTCTTGAGCTAGATCATGACGATCTTGCCAATCAGGGACAAGATTATACAAAATACTCTCAACATAGTTTTGATAACGACGTAATAATTCTGTAAAATCAGCCTGATTTGGTTGTCTTCCTTGTTGACAACGTAAAATCAAGTCATAATTAGAGAGTTGTTCAGGTGATACCCTTCTGTGCAAATTACTTACCCCTGTCATTGACCAAGAGGCGGATAATGATTGACTCATAAACATTTCCTAATCGAACGCTTACATCGTTATTGCTGTTTTAGACGTCTGATTAGAGTTAAATGTTCCTTAACCTTATTTTATCCTATGGTGAACCATCAATATACTTGCTTTTTCAAATAATTTCAGTGCATTTTTATTAGCCTTATCTGTAATCCCTGTTAGTGCTCAAACAGCTACTGTAGGCATTTGGACTAGTGCAACTCCTGTACCTATATTAGAAGGATTGAATATCAATAATATCAAGTGGGGTATTCCCAGGGCTATTTCATTCTAAAAAACTCCAAAATATGCTTAAGTCCAAAACGACA
>RECR01000020.1 GCA_007693955.1 Gloeocapsa sp. DLM2.Bin57 | reverse complement strand
TAATTAAAAAAGTGGGGATGGGCATCGCCTCACTCAAAAACGGTCAATCATCTCTGAAGGTGAAAGACAAGAAGCCTACAGCGTAATCTTTGATTCGGTGTAGGAGTATGTCACACTATCTAAACGATCCTGCAAATCAGGAGCAAATTTAAACAAGTAAAGATTTTGCACCAATTCAATGTTTATGCCTTTTTCAACCCAATAAGAAGGTTGTACCATTGTTTCTGGAATCATTGCTCTAATTTGAATTACTTGAGTTTATTCCCGCATTTAGAACAGAAATTAGCCTCAATGGGGTTTTGTTGTCCACACTTAGTACAAAAAACGTGAGTACGGGTAGGGGGCGTTTGTACCCCATTGGTGGTTACAGGAACTGGTTCGGGTTTAACTATAGGTACAGTAGTAGGTATGGTTGCTCCTGTATTTAATTTACGAGCGAGGATTTCGTCTTGAATAATTTGTGCTTCTCGTTTATATTCGGGACTATCTTTACCTCCTTGTTTGATTAAGTCTGTTGCTCTTTGTTCTAGATAAGCTAATAATTCTAGATAGAGAGCTTGTTTTTCGCTGTCTGTTTCACAGTCATGAAATTTTTGATTGAGTTGTCGTTCAATTTCTAGGCGATCTTCCCGACAGCTTTTAACTTCTAAAACTGCTATAACTTCTTGCCAAGTGGAAGCTAGATCTACATTTTGTGAGCCAATGACGGTTTGTTTGCTATAGCGAATAATTGGTTCTTTGGTTTTTTGATTGACATCTTTGCGAAGTATTTTAAGAGCACGAGTTAAAACCACGAGTTTAAAGATATAGTCATCCTCGGGGAAGATATCCCAAAACACAGGATTTTTTTCCATGTGTACTGGTATGGGTAAGTCACGGCTTTTACCTTCTTGTTGTGCGCGTTTAGCGATGATATATTGACCTTTCCAATCTAAATAAGATTGACGTAGTTCTCTCATTCCTTCGATACAACGTAGGGAGAAACCACCTATTTCTTGAACAAAAACGATGCGGTGACGCTCTAATTCGCCTAGGGGTTTGATATCGTCTTTATTAGAGACAAATTCTGCTAACTTAGGGAGGATTTTTTGAGCGCCAATATCGGTGGTGTTTGCTCCTCCAACAATAGCCACGTTTTGATTAATAGCGGGGACAAATCCTGCGTCTTGTCCTTGCATCACGCTTTTACTTAAACTGATGAGGGGGTTAGATTGGTTGTAGGCGATTCTGAGATTGTTTCTAATCACAGCGTCGTCGTTGTAGATTTTTAAGAGGCGATCGCAAGCTGCTAAGTCGGTTTTGAGACGGCTATTTTCTGGGGCGGTTTCGATACGTGTTTTGGCTTGGTTAAAGATGATTTCTTGGACGTCTTCGTCTTTAATATCGGGAATACTAGCAAAATCGAAGAGGCGCATTATTTGGTTACTAGGGCGATTTTCTTGCCAAATGGGGCTAAGTTTGGGTAACACTTCTCCAGACATTGTATTACAGACTGAGTCTAAGCCTATTTCTCTAAGGCTTTTTGTTCCTGAAGTTGCTCCTGCTAGTTTTTCGAGGAAGTCGTCGTATAATTGGTTTAATTCAGCGCGATCGTAGAGTTTTATACCGTTGATTACTAAAGCATCGGCGCTATCTGCTTGACTATTACTTTGTTGATCAAAGATATCCCGCATGATAATCAGTTTTTGTTGCCAACGTTTGAACTTGGTTTCTAGCTGATCTAAATGTTCTAGTAACTTTTCGATTACTTGTAATCCGGCGGCTCGGGTTTTTCTTTGAATAATGGCGATGAAATTACCTTCTAAACCTTGTAGGGCTTGGTTACAGTATTGCTCCATTTTATCTTTTTTGGAGATGCCAAATTTATCTTTAAATTCGTTGATTTCGGCGATCGCTTTTTCATAGTCATCTCGGCGATTAATTTCGTTGGTAGCGAAGATTTGATCTTGTTCGCGGCGAAATTTTTCTACTGTATCGGCGAAGATTTGACGAACTGTGACAAAGAAAGCGTCGGCGTATTTTGGTCCTCTGGTTCTATCCTGTAAGATAGCGTAAACTTGTTCTTCTAGGGCTTTTTTACCTTGAATAATGGCATTATCTCGATTACTATAGATTTTTTTCAGATAATCTCCGTGTAGTCTTTCATCTGGGCTTAATTCCCGGAAATGTTCGGCGCGATATTCTTCTACTTTAGGTTTAAGATAATTGATTAGTTGGAGAATTTTCCCTGTTTCACGACCCATCATATTTACACCTTGAGCGGTGCATTGTAGTAAGTTCTCGCGGTTAATTTCATCGCGAAGACTGTTCACCCATTCTGAGATTACTTGTATATAAGAGCGATCGCTGGCTGCGCTTAAATCGGCGACTAGTTCGTTATCGTTGAGACGTATAGGTTTAAGGTGTTCGTTACGGACTAATTGTAACATTTCCGGGGGGAGAATGGCTTGGTCGTTTAACCACCAGTTAATAAAGTCTTTCCCTAGACGATAACCTAAACAAGTCCGAATATGAGCGATCGGAATTTCCACACTAGATAAACCGAAACTCATAAATTGTTTAGAGTATCCTCTTCCTCCTGGGTCTTTTTCTGCCCATGCTCCTTTAATATTATCTCTGATGGATCGTTTATGGGCGGCAAAGTCTGAGGTCATGTCTAGAAAGATGTTTTGAGCGATCATTTCTCTGATTTGACCTAAGTTAAAGTCATTACCATTGCTGTTTTTTGTTCCTACTAGATAGGTAAAGTCAAAGGGTGGTTTATAGCTGCGGATTTCGTCACTCAGACTGCTACTGAATTGGGCTACATATTCGGTTCTTTCGTCGGAGAAGTAGCTTAATTCCATCATGGCTGCATATCCGTTGGCTAAGACGCGATCGCCTACTTTAATCGCTTTAAATGCTTCTGGTGTTGGTACTATGGCTGTCAAGAGGGCGCTACTTTCGCTTCTTAACCAATGTCTGAGACAATAACCCATATCTATTAACATCCCGCTTCCTGTTCCTCCTGAGAGTGAACCTGTAACAAAGACGTTGATACCGTTTCCTGCTACTTTGATGCCATAATTATCCTGCATATAGGTTTCATGTCCCTTGATTCGAGCTATGGCGCTGAGAAATTTTTCCCTGATTTGGCTATAGTTAAAGAAAAAGGCAAAACGACCACAAGGGCGTATTTGTCCTGCTCCTGCTTCTAAACTGGTAATATTGCGCTCTAATTCACTAGGAAACCAATCATTAATCCAGGGATAATTATCTATATTGCTGATAATTGCTTCTACGTCTCTTCCTGTTACTCTCGCCCAATGTTTCTCATAGTCTTTAAAACTTGTTCCTGATGCTTCGGGATTTGTAACCTTATAGTCTCTATCTGTATCTATTAATAAAAAGCTGATAATGGGAAATTTATCTAAATCTCGATAGGTTTCCTCTACTAGACGTCTTACTCTAGCTAACACTTCTGCGCCTGTTCCACCTATACCCACTAGCACAGTGGGAACCATACTTTTTTCTTCTACTTGTGGGGGCATAATTATCTAGGTTACTTAACAACATTTAATAGTACGATTATACAATATTTTCAGGATTTTTTACGGTTGCGTATGTACTGATTAGGCTGCAACCAGTGTTTACTCTCTCTCTTGTTGCTGCTGATGTGCAATCTTAAAAAATTATTTAAGCAAGTTAATATTGTTAGAGAAGAGAAAAAAACCACATCCTAAGAAGAAGCAATGTTAGAAATGAGTGATCCTCAACAGTTAAGGGAATTAGCCCAAAATAATCCAGAATTAGTAACTAGCATAGCAGCTAATCCCGTTTGTCCACCTGAATTATTAACTAAATTTGCTCAGGATAATAATCAATCAATCCGTCAAATAGTTGCAGCTAATCCCAATACCCCCACAGAAACATTATTTAGATTAGGGGCTGAATTCCCCCAGGAAATGTTAGATAATCCAGTCTTTGATTTATTATTGCTAGAAAATCCTAATTTACTAGGGGAAATGCCAGAAGAGACCTTAATTAGTCTGATGCAATTAGCAACTGTACCCGATAGTTTTAAACAATGGGTAGTCAATCATGATCAGAGAGAAAAGGTACTTTATGCTGTTGCAGCTAATCCCCATACTCCTGTCAATATTTTAGCAAGTCTGGCAACTCATTCTGATTGCAGTGTTCGCAGTTATGTAGCGGCTAATCCCCATACTCCTGTAAAGATTTTAGAAATTTTGGCAACTGACTCTTATTGGATTGTTCGTGAACAAATAGCTAAAAATCTCCATACTCCTGTTAATATATTAACCATTCTGGTAACTGATTCTCGGGATAGTGTTCGTTTTAGCGCTTCAAGAAACCCTCAAGCAACTTCAGAAATACAAGAGCAAGAAGAATTATATAGTCAATATTATCGAAGTCGAAATATTCCTGTTGAGGTTTTATCTCAATTGGCTACTCATTATGATTCAGGAGTGAGAGCTATAGTAGCCTTTAACCTTAATACTCCTGTAAATATTTTAGAAATGTTAGCTACTGATTCTGAGGAAAATGTTCGATATCAAGTAGCGAGGAATACTCATACTCCTAGGAGTATATTAGAAAATCTGGCAACTGATTCTAGTACAGAAGTTCGTAGTGATGTAGCGGATAATCTTCATACTCCAACAGATGTTTTAACAATGTTAGCTACTGATCTTGATGATAATGTTCGTACTCGGGTAGCCAGAAATCCTAATACATCAAAAGATGTTTTAGCAATATTAGCAACTGATTCTGAGAGATATATTCGTCTTCATGTAGCTGCTAATCCTCATACCCCCAAAGATATTTTAAGAAAATTAGCCAATGATTCTGACAAAGATGTTCGTATTCGTGTAGCTGCTCATCCTCATACTTCAATAGATATTCTAACAATGTTATTAGATGATTCTGAGAAAAATGTTCGTTTTTGGGTAGCCGCTAATCCTAATACCCCCAAGGATATTTTAACAATGTTATTAGATGATTTTTATGGTATAGGGAAGAATCTCTATACCTTACGGGAGATTTTCATAATATTAGCCAATGATTCTTATGATGGTGCTCGCCGTTATGTAGCGGCTAATCTCCATACTCCCATAGATATTTTAAAAATATTAGCCAATGATTCTTATGATGGTGTTCGTAGCTCTGTAGCGGCTAATCCTCATACCCCCAAGGATATTTTAAGAAAATTAGCAACTGATTCTGATTATTATGTACGTCGCGAAAGCTTAAAACAACTCCTGTAGAGCGTTTCATGAGCGCTATTACTACATTTGGAGATATAATCAAGTATGAGTATTTAGATAATGCACATTGAATGACTTCTGAAACACTTAAAAAGTATTTAACTAATATCATTAAAAATCAACTGCAAATTAGTACAATGATTTGGGGTGCTCCAGGTATTGGTAAATCTAGCATTGTTGCTCAAGTTGCTCAAGAAAACCAGCTAGATTTTATTGATGTACGTCTCTCCCAATTAGCCCCAACTGATTTAAGGGGATTACCCGTAGCGGTAAAAGAAACAAATAACAATCAAGGTACATCTACATGGTATCCTCCAGAGTTTTTACCTCGTAGCGGTAAAGGGATTTTTTTTCTCGACGAGTTGAATATGGCCCCTCCTACCATGCAGGGAGTAGCTCAACAACTGATTTTAGATAGAAAGGTAGGAGCTTATGAAGTTCCCCGAGATTGGTTTATTTGGGCCGCAGGTAACCGCAAAGAAGATAGAGCAAGTGTTTTTGAAATGCCTGCACCTTTAGCTAATCGTTTTTTACACCTTGAGGTTACGGTTGATTTTGATAGTTTTAAAGCTTACGCCTTGGATCGTAATTTTCATGAGCAAATTATCGCTTTTCTTTCTTATCGTACGGAATTATTGCATAAATTGGACTCTCAGACTCACGCTTGGCCCTCTCCACGCACTTGGGAAATGGCTAGTAATTTGCATCGGTGTCAAATGGATATTACCCCTGCGGTAGGAGAAGGTGCTCAAGCTGAATTTCAAGCTTTTTTGGCTGTATATACAAATTTACCTAATCTACAGGCTATTTTAAACGGTAATGGTGCTCAGATTAAATTTCCTCAAGAACCATCTAACCGTTATGCTACTACTATTGGTTTAACTATGAGAGCAACCACTGCACAACAAGCTATCAACGCTTTTCAATGGCTCAATACTCAAGCAACTGCTGAATGGGTGCAATTATTTGCGGTTGATTTATTGCGTCAAATGCGTAATAAAGGGGAAATAGGTGCTTTAGCTGCTTTGATTAAGAAAGATCCAAGATTAGCTAATTTCTTTCAAGATTTTAGAGATATTATTAAAGTAATTTAATGGAAGACGCAATCACTATCTCACGGTTAAGAATCCGCACTAAATCTCCTTTTTTTGCTACTTTATCTTTGTTTGCTGAATTTAAACCTACATTTAATTTGGATACCGCAGCTACTGATGGTAAGGTGGTTTTTTATAACCCTGATTTTCTCGCTAATTTACCTCCTAATCAACAAGATGGTTTAATTGTTCACGAGTTATTACACGCAGCTTTGTTACATAATATTAGACGTAAAGAAAGAGAGCCTAGATTGTGGAATATTGCTGCTGATATCGTGGTTAACGGTTTAATTGTGCAAGATACTAGTTATGAGTTACCTCCAGGAGGTATTCGTTATCCAGAGTGGGAAACTAAAAGCGTTGAGGAAATTTATGAGTTATTATTACAACAGGGTGATCAATGTAAGTTTGAATTATCTATGTCTGATTTGTTAGCTAGTTCTCAGGTTAACAATGCTCCCGAATCAATATCTACTCAGCAACAAAAGGATTTAAAGGCTTATTGGAACGATGCTTTACAACAGGCTGCGGTAATAGCTCGTACCACTAACCAGGGGAAATTACCCGCGGGTATAGAACGACAATTGGGAGAATTAGCCCAAGCCCAAATAGATTGGCGTACCTATCTCTGGCGTTATCTTGTGCAAACTCCTACTGATTTCCAAGGATTCGATCGCCGTTTTATTGGTCAAGGTTTATATCTAGAAATGTTACTAGGTGAGTCAGTACAGGTTTTTGTGGCTATTGATACTAGTGGTTCGATTAGTAATGAGCAGATGAAGAGTTTTTATAGTGAGTTATTGGGGATTTTAGGATCTTATCCTCATCTTAATTGTCAATTATACTATGCCGATGCTGCTATTTATGGACCTTATCAATTAAAACCCAATAATGATTTACCTAAACCAAGAGGGGGTGGGGGTACATCTTTTATTCCTTTTTTTACTGCTGTGGAAAAACATAGAGATGTATCTTTAGAGGGTGTGTGTGTTTACCTTACCGATGGTTATGGTGATTTTCCGCAATATGCTCCTAGTTTACCAGTGCTCTGGGTGGTTACTCCAGGTGGATTGGATAATCAGGGATTTCCTTTTGGGGAAGTAGTCAGATTAATTAAGTGACATACTCCTACACCGAATCAAAGATTACGCTGTAGGCTTCTTGTCTTTCACCTTAAGAGATGATTGACCGTTTTTGAGTGAGGCGATGCCCATCCCCACTTTTTTAATTA
>RECR01000019.1 GCA_007693955.1 Gloeocapsa sp. DLM2.Bin57 | reverse complement strand
TGACTAGACGAAGAACTCAGTTAACACCTAAGATTGTAGAATATCTTTATCGTCAAAAAGAATAAACTGTTACTATCGTAACAAAAATCAACTATTGACAATGTTAAAAGTTGACAGATTCAAAAATCAAGGAGAAAAAAAACTTGAAGAAAATAGAAGCAATCATTAGACCATTCAAACTAGATGAAGTTAAAATCGCTCTAGTCAACGCAGGAATCGTCGGTATGACAGTTTCAGAGGTTAGAGGGTTTGGTCGTCAAAAAGGTCAAACAGAACGCTATCGAGGCTCTGAATACACAGTAGAGTTCTTACAAAAGCTTAAAATAGAGATAGTCGTAGAGAATGATCAAGTAGATTTAGTAGTTGATAAAATTCTTACCGCAGCTCGTACAGGAGAGATTGGAGATGGTAAAATCTTTATATCTCCTGTAGAACAAATTATTAGAATTAGAACAGGAGAAAAAGATCTAGAAGCAGTCTAAAATTTCTGATTCCACCCTACTTAGTCGAGGGTGGTTGATTTTTTTTGTTAAATTTCTTTACAATTAACCTGAATCTAGCTACAGTTAGAGGTTGCGGCTATTAATACTTTGAGTAATAATAAGCTTATGTTAAATTGTAGTTAAATACCCTAAGCTTAACTAAGGTGAAATTAACTACAACTTTTTTAATACTGTGTTTAGGAATAGGTCTCTATCCTGATAATTTACTAGCACAAGAACAAAATGATTGTTTTATGCTAGATGCTAATGGGGAAACTCTTAATCTCGGTGATTTGTGTAATAATAGTTCCGAGAGCGTCTCTAATCAGGATATTTTTGAAATTCCTATTAAACGTCGAGAAGCTAATATAGCGGTTATTGAGGTAGTATTTAATGGTCAACATCGTTTCGAGATGTTGCTAGATACAGGAGCGAGTGGAACTGTTTTAACCCCAACAATGGCGGATACTTTACAGATTGAACTAGAAGGAACTACCCTTGTTTCTACCGCGGGAGGAGTAATCCAAGCCGGAGTAGGAAAAGTTGATTCTATAGCGGTAGGAGGAATTACTGCTAATAATGTAAGTGTAGTGATTGCTCCTAATCTTCCCATCGGTTTACTAGGACAAGATTTTTTTGGTCATTATGATCTAGTTATTAAACAAAATACTATAGAACTTCATGTTCGGAAATAAACCTTAAGTTTTCTAGTCAATTTTGGATAGATAAGTTAAGATTGCCTTGTAAGATAAATTATTATAAATACCAAGATAAAATTATTATGTTTTATGAACAAAACACAAAAAGTTTCTCATACTGGGAAACCATTGCTAACCCTAATCAAGGAGCGTTAGAAGAGAATAAACCAGAACTGGTTAAAGAAGTAAGCGCTGTTAATGAATTAAATCGAGGTAGAATCGCTATTTTTATCGACGGATCTAATTTATTCTATGCTGCTTTACAATTAGGAATAGAAATTAATTACACCAAGTTACTACGCTATTTAACAGGAAATTCCAGATTATTACGTTGTTTTTTTTATACAGGAATTGATTATACCAACGATAAACAACAAAGTTTTTTACTCTGGATGCGTCGTCACGGTTATCGAGTAGTCACCAAAGAATTAACCCAATTAGCCGATGGTTCTAAAAAAGTTGACCTGAATGTAGAGATAGCTGTAGATATGATGACCCTAGCTAAATACTATGATACAGCAGTTTTGGTAAGTGGTGATGGAGATTTAGCTTACGCAGTTAACGCAGTAGGTTATCAAGGAGCTAGGGTAGAAGTAGTTAGTTTGCGCAGTATGACTAGTGATAGTTTGATTAATTATGCTGATTATTATGTAGATTTAAGCGATATTAAAGAACATATCCAAAAACTACCTCGTTCTGGTTATCTTTCTTCTCCCTAATAACTATAATAATAGCTAGAATTTATTAGCACCCCTTGAAAATGGACGAGTTGAGAACGGGATTAGAATTAGCTACAGAAGCGGAATTAAAAGAGTTAACTAAAATTTTATTCGCTCGTGGACTTAATCCACTAGATTATTGGAGAAATCCTTTACCCCTAGAAATACAGAGTCAGGATTGGTCTAATTGGGTGGATACTTTAGAAAAACGTTTTCGCTATCTAGCTGCTGATAGTTTAACAGTATTGCAAGGACGTAGTCAAGAAGTTAGTTATCGTCAAATCTTAATCAAAGTCTGTCATTATCTGAAGGTTGACTATACTCAAACTATGTCCACCATGGATATAGAAGCAGAAATATTTCTCTGTGTACTCAATAAAGCTTGTGCTAAATTACCTGCATCTCCAGTAAAAACCTTTAACACCGTCTTAAAAGGTGGTACTGTTTTAGCCGTAAACTCTCTGTTGAAATCTTGGTTAGTTAAACAAATACCTAGTAAAACCATAGCTATAGCAGCAGCTAAACAGGGGATAGCTCGTTACGCTATGTTGAAAACTACTTTAGCTCTGATTGGACCTGTTTTATGGACTAGTTTAATTGCTGAATTGGGATTACAGGCGATCGCTACCAATTATCGTCGAATTATTCCTGCTATCGTTACTTTAGCGCAAATTCGCTTAACTCGTAGTGAATGCTGGGAACTAGCTTAAATATCTGGCGTTTAACCTTACTTTCGGTACTAATTTTACCCCTAATCCCTTCTTTAGGGGAAATAGGATTAGTAATAGTCTTATTTATCTTAAGCTGGCAAAGATATCGAGTTATTCTGACTTATCCTTTAAATTGGGGAATCGCTTTAGTAACTGTAGGGTTAATTATCAGCGCTTATTTCTCCACCAATCCAGGGGAAGCGGGCTTAGGATTAGCTAATTTTTTACCCTTTTTAGCTATTTTGGCGGTATTTCCCCAGTTATTTAGCAAAATATCACAATTAAGACAACTAGCTTGGGTATTAATCCTCCCCTCTTTACCAATAGTCATCTTAGGTTGGGGACAACTCTACGGGGGTTGGAGTTTACCTAATCTGTTGGGCTGGGAATTAGTAGCTAATGGTAATCCCACCGACAGAATGGCTTCAGTATTTATCTATGCTAATTTTTTAGCTATCTATCTGTTGATGATATTCTTCTTTACCTTGGGTTTATGGTTAGAGAATTATCGTCTTGGTCATAAAAAAGTTTTAATCTGGTTAACTATTTATTTATTGGTACAAATCTCAGGATTAATTTTAACTAGTTCCCGTAACGCTTGGGGGATAGCGCTTATAGGGGGTTTAGTTTTCGCTTTTTATTTAGGTTGGCGTTGGTTAGTCTGGTTAGTCCTGGGTATGACTAGTGTAGTTACATGGGCTTCAATAGGACCAGAACCAGGAAGGGAATTTTGGCGTAATTATGTACCAAGGTATTTTTGGGGTCGTTTATCGGATGAAATGTACAGCGATCGCCCTATTGCTACCTTGCGTCAAACCCAATGGCAATTTAGTTGGGAATTAGTCAAACAACGTCCTTGGGTGGGTTGGGGATTGAGAAACTTTACGATTCTTTACCAAGAACAGATGGAAGTTTGGTTAGGACATCCTCATAATCTATACTTAATGTTAATGGCAGAAACAGGAATACCAGTAACTCTGTCTTTAATAATCTTAGTAGGGTGGATTTTAACTCAAGCAGTGCTAATCCTACCCTATCTCGGTGCAGAAAAAATCATTTTTTTGACTTATATAATCGCTTTTAGCGCTTGTATCCTCTTTAACTGCTTTGACGTTAGTTTATTTGACTTAAGGGTTAATACTTTAAGCTGGTTAATCCTAGCGGCGATCGCTGGTCTAGTTCAAAACTACAGAAAAAAAACAGATGTTATCCACTACCACAACCACCAAACCTAGTTATCAAATCCGTTGGGAAAAATTACCCGATGATTATCATTTACCTAATGATCCAGTGGACAATATTAATCAACCATCTTTAGCTACAGCTTTAACCGAAAGCTTAATCATAGCCGAGAAAGTCAGTGCTCAAGCCCTAATTGCTACCAACTACGGTATCTGCGCCACCATTAATGACAAAATCGTCGTTAAAGCTCCAGATTGGGCTTATATAGCTCAAATTAACGTACCTAGAGCCGAAATTACTCGCAGTTATACCCCACAACTCCAGGGGGAAATACCTTTAATAGTTTTAGAATTTCTCTCTGATAGTGATGGGGGGGAATATTCTGTTAAAGAAACCTATCCTCCAGGTAAGTTTTTCTTTTATGAACAAATTCTGCAAGTTCCTAATTACGGGATTTTTGAGCCTAAAACAGGAGTTTTGGAGTTTTATCAACTTGATGAGCATAAATCTTATAAATTACAACCTAGTAATCAACGTTATTGGATAGAACAAATGCAGCTTTTTTTAGGAGTTTGGCAAGGAAACCGCGAAAATCGTCAAGGCTATTGGTTAAGATGGTGGGATGAACAAGATAATCTACTACTGTGGGGGACAGAAAAAATAGCAGAGGAGCGCCAACGCGCTGAACAGGAGCGCCAACGCGCTGAGAGATTAGCTGCACAACTGCGAGCAATGGGGATTGAACCCGAGGATAATAAGTAATGAATCTATGAATCTGTGTTTGATTCCAGATTGTCTGCACCAAAATCCGACAACAGTTAACTTTTGTGAACAATGTGGCGCTAAACTACTGTTGCAGGATCGTTATCGTGCTCTTAAAGTTATTGGACAGGGTGGTTTTGGCAAAACTTTTTTAGCTAGAGATGAGGGGAAACCGTCTCAACCTTATTGTGTGATTAAACAGTTTCTTCCGATTAATCAAGATCCCACATATTTAGAGAAAGCAGCTAAATCCTTTAAACTAGAAGCTGAGCGTTTAGAGAGACTCGGTGATTATCCCCAAATCCCTGTTTTATTAGCTTATTGTCATCAGGAAGGAAGACAGTATTTAGTTCAAGAATATATCAATGGTAAAAACTTAGCCCAAGAGTTAGCAGATCATGGTATTTTTAATGGACGAGATATCCGTAATTTGTTACTCGATATTCTCCCGATTTTAGATTTTATTCACTCTAAACAGGTAATTCACCGCGATATTAAACCAGAAAATATCATTAGACGTATCGGTGATGAAAAATTGTTTTTAGTTGATTTTGGTGCAGCTAAAGAGTTTAATCAGAGTATTATTGGTTATACTTCTGGAGTCATTGGTACAGCACAATACGCAGCCCCAGAACAATTACGGGGAGAATCAAGATATAGTAGTGATTTATATAGCTTAGGGGTAACCTGTTTATATTTACTCACTAATGTTAGTCCCTTTGATATGTTTAGTAGTGTAGATAATGATTGGAGTTGGAGAGAATATTTAGCGACTAATAATCCTGTTTCTGATGAATTGGGTAAGATTTTAGATAAGTTAATCCAACAAGCGATCAAAAAACGTTATCATTTTGCTAAAGAAGTTTTAGCAGATTTAAACACCAACAATCAACCTGAATTTATACCACCTCCTCCTGTTAGTCTTCGATATCGTCAGGAAACTATTCAACCGATAATATCTAATCAAGAAATTACTCCTCAGAATAACTCAGAAGAAGAAAAGAAAGAACTATTTATCTTAAGAATAATTGCTAGTTGTATAACTATTCCCTATGGAGTAGTGATGATACTCACTAGTTTAGTTAGTTTATTTTCGGGAAGTGCTTCACTCTTTGAGATTTTGATTATCCCTTTTTTAATTACTTGTTGTGCTTTTTTGAGTAAAGATATCGCTAAATCTAAAAATAGAGATCAGTTATTATGGTTTTTACTAGGTTTCCCCTTTCATATAGCTACTGTTTTGATTATTGCTTGTTTACCGATAAAGGATTAATAAGCAGTCTTCATACTGAAAACTTCCCCCAGAATGCCTCTACTTAACTTTTTCTGAACCAACACATGGTTTGCAGTTTGCCACATATAGGAGGAGCTACTTTAAGTTTCATCCCTAAAACATACTTTAAAAGTATCAAATAAAACAAATTATTGAAATTCTCTCTGAGGAGGACATAATATGAAAAATATGATGGAATATAAAGGGTATTTTGCTTCTGTAAGTTATAGTGATGAAGATAATATTTTTTATGGCAAAGTGGAGTATATCAGGAGCTTAATCAGCTTTGAAGGTAATGATGTAACGTCACTTCGCTTAAATTTTCAAGAGGCAGTTGATGACTACATTACTATGTGTGAAGAAAAAGGAATTGAACCTGAAAAATCTTTTGAAGGCTCTTTTAAAGTGAAAACAGATAAGTAGGTGAGCTTAACTAAACGTAAAATGTCATAGCGAGTGGAGCGCAGCAAAACGAAGCTATCGCAAGGTTTTGAGACTCTCCTAATTGTTAATTTAATTAACGTTTATTTAGGGCTACCTAATTACTTAGTAGGCTTCATCGGAAAGTTGCCCTAAAAGCAAAGGAACAAGGGATAAATTTTGATACTTTTGTTGCATCTGCATTAGAGAATTACCTTTCTATATTAGAAAATAAATATCCAAGTCATTGAAAAGACTAGAAAATTCGACTCACCTACTTAATAAGTACAATCCCGCAATTCTTCAGGAATATAAGTATCTTCAGGAAATTCTAAACTAGTTTCCGAGTAACCAAGATAACCAGATTCAGTAAAAAATAACAACATTCGTCTTAAAGCTATCCAGACTTGATCATCAAATTCCCAATCTTTACCAATATTAGAATAACTGGAGATTGATTTTAATGCCCAAAAATAATTATTTCTAACTATTGAACC
>RECR01000018.1 GCA_007693955.1 Gloeocapsa sp. DLM2.Bin57 | reverse complement strand
GCTGGTTTTTGACGATTTCTGTCCTACTTCATTTGTGGGGCTGCCGAATGTGGGTTTAAATAATACACAGAATTATCCTGGTTTTTTTGAGTAGAAATACTCAACATTTTTCTGAATATTCTTGTATTTTTAGATAATCTAAAATGTTTTTTAAGGTTACTAAGTATTAATTACTCGCCTCCTGGCTCCTGACTCGGTGACTCCTGACTCCTTTTTTTCCAGATTACAATTAGAAGTGCGGAATGTCGGTTGTATACTTTTCTAAACGCTCAATCGCCTCTAAAATATCCCGTAATCGTTCGCTATCATCTCTCATAAAGGAATTGCCTCTCTTAGTACGCGATCTCTAATCCGCTCCTTTAGTCCCTGTTCGGTAGTAATATCCACCTTACACCCTAAAAGCTCTTCCAGTTCTCGAATTAACTGCAAAGGAAACCACGAGCTTCTACGTTCACGGCAATAATCAACTAATAAATCAAGATCACTTTTTTCGTCGGCTTCTCCTCGTGCGACAGACCCAAAAATCCTTACATTAAGAGCACCATGTTTTTCAGCAATCGCAATAATTTGTTCTCGTTTTTCTCGAAGTAAGTTATCAATTTCCATAAATTTTTTTCTCTAGGAGATTTAGTTAACCACAATATCCACACATGAGTATCTAAGATAATCATTGCTCAACATGCCAATATTCATCAATTGGTGTGATAATATCTTTTTCGTAGATAACACTATTTTTGAGTGGATTATTAACTAACCAGTTGATTTCATTATTAGCAGTTGGGACATTCTGCTTAAGTGCCATAATAACATGATGCAGAACGTTAATTGTAGTCTCATCGAGTGAATCTAATTCAAGTTTAAGTTGTTCGCGACTAATCATAAAAGTAAATTCAAAAAAAATCTCTAATCAGAGTAATCTAAATCAAGCTCAATAACCTCCAAAATTTTATCTTCTACAGGTAAAAGATAAGGACGCTTGAGTTCACCTAAGCTTTTCAAAAAGTTTCTCACAGGTCCATCTACTTGGTTTAAAGGAATTTTCTGAAGGCGCTCTGCAAGTTTTTGAATTTCCTGTCTTTCATTGGATGAATAATCCATAGACTTAAGATGTTCTGGTTTTAAAGGATTTTCTAATACAGTATCCCAACATTGTACCAAACAGCAAAAATCATAAACCTCACGAATGATACACCATTGACCACCACGACCTTTTAAATCAGGATTTTCTTTAACGATGATTTGACACACTTCTCCGGGAACAAAACTTAGAGGTACAAGTTTTTTTTCACGGATACGGTCAACAACGCTTTTGACTAGACGAGAAGGAGGAACTTTGCCATCTGCTTCTTTTACTGCTTGTTGCCAGGCTTCCCATTGAGAATCTGGATCTAGCTTAGTCAAAGGGCGAACTTGAGCTTCATTAGCAGGAAAAACTGGTGAAAGAATGTGACCAAATTGGTCACATTTTTGGACAAGGTTCTCGACAACTACTGAAGCTTCAATAATTCTGTAAGGTTGACGACGGGTCAAATAGCCAAAACGCTCCTTACAATATTGTTCAAACGTTTGATGAGTACCGCGATAAAGTTTTTCATCTCTAAGTTGTCTCAAAGCCCTTCCCGCTTCTACAAAACTACTCTCGACAATTTTTTCCAGTTCTTGTCTTCTAGTTTCCTCTTCATGAGAGAGCACCTCAAAAAAAGTCACATCTATCCTGTCTCCAGCCGCATGTTGGTCAGAAAAGGCTGAAGATAATTTTTTTTTGTTCATTCTTTTAACCTCCTGTTTCCTCAGTACGCAAAAGAGAAGTTAAAATCCTCACCATCATTCTTCCTGACAGTATCTGAGTTAGCTTGAACTTTTTTAGACTCTAAAAACTCAACAAGGTCTATGTACTTATAGGGGACTTTCAGAGAAAGGTTATTGACTAAATCAATGTAAAAATCGCCATCGATCGCAAAATAACCCAAACCCTGATAAGTTTTAGCGCCAATTTTGAATTTGACAGAGCATTTTTTCTCTTCAGGAACACAAGTTTTTATCTCCTCATCAATTTCCGTGGGAATAAAGATATCAGACTCCATCTCTGCTTCTTGTTCGAGAGCTTCTAATCGTTGAATCTCTATCTCATCATCTGAATTACCCTCATCTAAGTCATTAGTTTTGTTGAAATGTTGAGGATTTGTTGAATTTTTGTTGACTTCAGTATTAGTGGGGGTTTCAGGTTCATTTGCTGAGGTTGGGATTGTTGTAAGGTCAAGATAATTAATAGTATTACTTAAAAACCCTATTCCAACATTTCCAACAAAACTAGAAAAATAGTTAAAACCATTATTAATACTAGTTTGTACCGTTTCAACAAATCCACCTACAAACCCTCCAACATTTCCAACATTTGGTAGCAAAGTTGAGAAAGTTGAGTGCAAGGGGGTTTTTTCATGGGAGGGTGAGTTTTCATTATCTTGAGGTGGTGATATGGGATGAGGTGGAGTAGGTTTAGGTGGTTTTCCTGAATCTGGAGGAGGATTATTACCATCAGATGATTCCCCTAACAAGAGGTCATCAATAACTAGCGCTACACTGCGTTTTACTGTTACTAAGGTGGCTATGCCCATCTTTGCCATATCTTGGAACAGTTGAGACAATTTTTCGGCTTTAAAATCTTTCAAGACTCCACTGCGCGCTTGTTGAACAATTCTGGTTGTTAGATATTTGGCATTTTTGCCTAGACGACGTGCAATCTTTTTAATTTCTCGGTAAGCTACAGGCATTCCGCTTTCAGAATTGTTTTTTCCATTCCCCCAGGTGCGAATGAGCAGCATTTGACGCAGGAAGTATTTTTTAATTTTGATGGCTTTTTCTATCGCTTCTGCAGGAATAATCGGTGAAATAGGTTGTTGATTGAGTAAACAGTTCATAGCATGAAGATTTAAGGCTATGCGAGCTACTTCCCCTGTTGCTTTGGAGTAAACTGCTCTTAAACCTTGTTGTATGGTTTTCCATCGTATGTCCTCTAGTTCGTTGACGAATTTGTTATAAATTTCTAGTCCACGTGAATCAATTTGACATTCGATAGGAGAAGCTAATAAAGCACTTTTGTAGAGATTATAGAGCATAGGAGAGATGTCTATTTGTTGTTGGTTAAAATCGGTGAAGACTTGCTTCTCTTTGCCTATGAGGAAGTTATATCTTGACCACTGTCCATCGGGGTCGGAAAAGTCTCCCATTTCTCTTAAAATGATTTCAGGCTGAATACCACCGAAAATAGAAACGCAAGTTTTGGGAACTACGGTTCTTTCTGATTTAAGTACACGGGAAATTGTTCCACCATCGTACAAGTTATTAATAAATTGGCGATCGTCTCCTTTGCCTTGTCTATACATGTTCTGAGAGCGCCCAATCGACACTAATTCTTCTTGATGGATGAGGATACCGTTTTTATTTTCGGCATGATTTTTGACGATACCTTCACGACTATACTCGTTAATAACTAGTGGAGCAGGAGATGTGGTAATATAGCTTTCAGGGCGGGGTTTTGGTCCACGATAGTCACGGTGTTGCGCCTCCCAATGTTCGATAGCTTGTTCGTAACTTTCTTTTTCCTTTTGATATTGCTCTAAAACTTCGTTTTGGAGTTGATAGATGGATTTGAGTAAGATTTTGCTGACAATTGACTTTCCTTCTCCTGATTCTCCTACTAGGGCAATATTCAAATTGGAGCGAAATTGTCCCAATACAGGTACTTTGACTTCAATTTTAGTTCCCAAAAGTGAGGAAATAATAGCTAGTATGCCTAGAAAATACTGGGGTTGCAGTTTTTGATTACTCTTACAAAGCTGCATAAAGGCTTGAGCTACTTTAGGGTTGTCATAGAAAAGGTCGTCAAAGGGTAGATATTCTTCTGCTTCCCAGGATTCGAGTTGTTCTAATTCAAGCTTTCTCTCTTCGAGATAATCCTCGTTGTGTCTTTCTTCTATGCGTTTACAGGCGATCGCCCTTACTTCGGCAGCATTATAGTTGTCTAGTTCTTTTGACAGTTGCAGTAATGCTAGGTGTTGGTGGGATTCGGGTAGGTGTTGGTCTAAGATTTTATCAATGCGTTTGATTACTTCTTCTAGGGGTGTCTTTTTGGCTTTTTTGACTCCTGTATCTTTTTGACTAGGAGAGGGCCGAGATAACGTTTTTTGAGGCTTGATATGTTCTCTCCAGTACCAACCTTTAATACAATTAGCGATGCCATCAGGAGTGCAACTAGGTGTGGCATTTGTAGCTAAACACCATTGCCATCTTTCTTCCTCTTCTTTTTGACTCATACCGCTGCGTCGGCAATATTCAGCAAACAGAGATGATCCCGATTCACTGTAAGTTTGTCCGTTCTCAAGAAGGTGTCTTTCTACTCCTACTAACTCTAAACCAACTTGGATGGCTATATTATTGCGTCCTGAGCCTTGGGGTACTCCTGTATTTATCCAGTCTCGGACTTCTTGACGACAGCACTCGATTAAAGGTATAGGTTGGGGAACGGGAATTTTTATTTGCTCGGGATGTTGGGGTAATTTTTCGGGAACAGAATTACTAGGTTGAGGTTGAGTAGATGCTGAGAGTGTAAGTTGAGGTTGTGTTTCTTGTTTAGGTATAGCCCTTCTCAACTCTTCCTGGCTATATTTTTTGCCTGAATCGCTGACAATAACCGATTGTTGATAGACTTGTTTTCCTTCTGTATCAAAACTAATATGCCATGCTCCTGCTAATCTCATTACCCGTGCTGGATTTTTAATGGCTCGGTCTGCATCAGAGTACTCTAGTAAATCTTTCTGTAACTCAATCCAAGAAGAAATTGGTATTGGTTTATTGAAAACCCAGTAAGAATGAATCGATTTCCCACCTGTATCAATCTGGAGTGTAGGTTCAGGTAGATTAAGAGAGCGCCACAGTTCCTTTTGTATTTCTTTATCTAGATTGTCATGTTCATAAAAGAGAGCGCGACCAAATTTTACCTGAACGTTTTTA
Organism: Gloeocapsa sp. DLM2.Bin57; assembly: GCA_007693955.1. Classification (NCBI taxonomy): domain Bacteria; kingdom Bacillati; phylum Cyanobacteriota; class Cyanophyceae; order Chroococcidiopsidales; family Chroococcidiopsidaceae; genus Gloeocapsa; species Gloeocapsa sp. DLM2.Bin57. The sequence continues at coordinate 1,158 of RECR01000018.1, read as the reverse complement.
TGTCCACCGCCATTAACTACTAGATAAGCTCCACGTCCATAAGACTGATGAGATTCAATTTGCCGCCAATTTAGTTTGTCAAGTTTTCTCCCTCCGTCAACTGCTTTATTGGGATGAGATGCAGGATAGAAGAAACGAAAGTAAATTTTGTCTGTTGGTTCAAAGCCGAGTAACTCTAATTGACGTAATGCTTGTTTTTGATCGATTTGGGGAAATTTCATGATTACACCTACAGTAATGTTTAGTAATGTTTACAACTGTTGGCATATCTCCTTATTTTCGCTCTTGTGACAATAAATTCGGAAATTGGATAAGGTGTGGTTGTTTTTTATTTGGTGAAATTTTTTTTATTTAATTTTTGAGGTCTTAAATTGGTTAAATTCTCTGAAAATAGATAAAAAATGCCAGAAATGACGATTTTAAAGAAATAATCAGGAACTTTCAAACCCTTTCACCTAACTTCTACACCCTACACCCTGGATATAGAATAATTTAATTGTCACCAACTTGAGTTTCTTATTCCTTCCTATTCAAACTATTCATTTTTATTGATAGCATTGAATTACAAAAAGTGTTTATTTTGGGTAGGCTTATTGATGTGCCGACCTCGGTTTTGTTCAGGAAGGAGATAACTTTTTCTGATTTGGGTAAAACCAGAAATCGGGTTGGGGGAGATATGCCGACTTTCCTATTTCAAGTAGTATGAATAGTTCAGCCGTGATTAAGCTTATGGTCATTTTTTGCCATAGCAGGTTTATTTCTGGTAAGAGAGAAATTAGCTATGGTAAGAGATAAAAATTTGGCAAAAGTTATTTTTCAGCAATCCCTTGTCTAGAATGGGTTTTATTGGGGAGGAGAGTTAGATCTGAAAATAAATTCAGAAAAAAAGTAGATTTTTCCGAAAAATATCTAGACAAGTTTATCTAAGTGCGTTATGATGATATTCATAAAGCGACCTAGCAATGGCTAAACTCATTGCCATTGAAACAAAACTTAAAGTTTAACTAGCGCTTTTCTACATATAACAACCTCCTTCTCCTTTTTCGATTTTTTCGATGCCTTTTTCTATAAGGCGGAGAGTTCCCAAAACAGAAATACACTTTGTAGAATGCCGTCCAAAATTTCCAAGTCTCGGGCGGTATTCGGCGTTAAAGGTAT
>RECR01000017.1 GCA_007693955.1 Gloeocapsa sp. DLM2.Bin57 | reverse complement strand
GTCTCCCTTGTCTTACCTCATGATAACTTTTCTGTAAAAAACCTACACTTGTGAGGGGAGTGTGGGGAGATGGGAGAAGGGAGAATTGGAATAACACCGTTCCACCTCAAACCTAAAATCTAACTCCTAAAGATCGCTTTTTCTTTTCCATTTGATATTAGTATTTTGTCTATAAAATCTAACTCCGAACTCAATTATCGTCTAAACCTAATTCCTGTAAAGCTGATTTAGTTTCATTCTTTTGTTGTTCGCTAATATCGCCTTCAACTGTAAATTTGACCTCTATGGTAAGTTTTAAATCTCTATTAGAAGTAAATCTAGTCAATACCTTAGTATAAAATTGCATCCATTTTTGAGCGGGTATTTCTCCTTGCCAATTAATCATAGATTCCTTAAGAGAATCCACTGTATATTCTTGAGTATTTTCAGCAACTATAGTAGTTGTGGAGATAGGATCAGAATCAGCAACTGTGATAGAAATCTTTGCTTTCGCTTCTACACCTTGGGCTGATGCTGTGACAAAATAATTACCTTGTGCATCTCCTGCAGTGAATAAGCCTTCAGAGTTAATTTTACCACCAAAAGCTGACCAAGAAATTGTACCTGTGTCTATTTTCTCCCCATATTGATCTGTTCCTTCCACATAAAATGCTTGTTGAGTCTGGGGTTTTAAACTGACATTAATTGGGGTAATCACTAGGGTAGTTAATTGAGGAGGTTGGGTGATTTTTTGCTGATAAATTTCTGCATCTTCCCCTTTAATAATGTACATATCCTCGGAGATTTCTACTTCTGAAGGGCTAAGGTTAGTTTTGAAGGTAAAGGGTTCATATTTATCTCCTATTTTACCTACATAAGCGAAAACTCCGCTACTGACTCCACGGGCGATCGTAGTTTTAATTCCTTCTGCAGATAATAGTCTCGGAAATTGAGGAGAAGCAAAAAAAGCATCTCGAATAGCTTTAGTACTCCATTCGGGAAAAGCAGGAGACCAATTTCTGAGCAAAAAATTAGGGTTAATTGATTCTTCAATCTCGCCATCTTGTCTGAGACGATTGATAATTAATTTAATCATGGAGTCGGCTTGACTAGAGGTAATTAAGCCTAAATCTACTCTGGTAATCTTATTATCTTTACCTAGATAACAGAGATTTTTATAAGATAACCAAACAGTCTCTCGTAAATCACTTTCTGCTTTGATAAGACTTGTTTTTAACTGCTTAGTTTGTTCTTCGTCTAGTAAGGTTTCTTCATTTTCAATATCTGACCAAGCCAATAATCTTCTAGCATTATCTCTGAGTTTTTGTTCTGTATCAACGTAGGAGAAAATAACCGCACTTTTATAAGTTCTTGCTTGAGTTCCAGATTCTTTAATCAAGGTTTCCATTAGTTTAAAAGTGCGATCGTCTTGGCTAGAATATTCGGGATTTAATACAGCTAGAGTAATAACTGGTTGATTAGGAATATTGCTGGAATGTTCAGGAAAATGGACGATATGAACACCCAATTCACTACGAAAACAGGATTGAATTTCCTCTAAAACTCGTTTACTAATTCTCTCATCTTGAATACTAGCCTTACGATCTGCTAGAATCTTATTAAGGTTAGGGTAAGTATTAAAACGATAACTAGTTTGATTGACTGCTAAATAATAAGAGTTAGTCCGTAAGCCTTCTAAAACAGTTTCAATATTAGCTATTTCTAATTCAGGCTCACCTATAGCTAAACGAATCTCAGGAAGGGTAGCATTATGATTAGTTTGTCCACCGTTGGATTCAAAGAAGATAGTAGTTGCTACTTTTCTATGTAGTTTAGCCTTTTTAATCTCGGGAATAGCATCATTATCTAATCTAAGCGCGTGAGAGTCTTTGCGACCACTAATATCGGTAATTATCGCGGCTTCTAAATTTTCTGTACCTAATTGGTCAAAACAAGCTACTCTAAAGGAAGGATCATCTAAGGGTGCAGTTCCTAAACTAATCAAGGGTTCTTTACTTGAACCCTGATATCCTTCTTGATAAGCTTTAGACACCCATAAGGCTAATAATTTTAAGATTCCTCTAGTACGTTGAAAACGAGGAAGACTTTGCCATTTTCGTTCAAATACTGAGATAGCTATAGGATGAAAAGGATAAGTCGCGATAAAAAGTTCTTCAGCGTTATCTACGGGAAACCAACTAGGTAGTTGCTGACGATTAGCAAGCATCCACTGTGCATAAGCTTTACAAGTCTTAACAGCCTCAGTGTTAAGCATAATAGTGCCATTTTGGGCTACTGCTTGACTATCCCATTCAAATAAGCGTCGTTTGATGATTTCCACTGTTTCTGACTCAGCCGAAAGCATGATTGATTTACCTACGCGGTTAAGCATTTTTTGAAACCGTTGTTCATCTTCTGCATCTTCGGGGGTGTATTCTAATTCAGAAGCGGGAGTAGAAATAACCAAGACGACGTTATCTAAACTTCTAACTGTTTCTGAGAGAGATTGTAAGAAATTATAGAGTAAATGATTATATCCTTGTTTACGTGAACGAGAGACATAATTAATTACCTCATCGATTAAGATTAAACTAGGCTTATCTTTAGGTAAAAATTTACGGATTACATCTCCTCCAGGTACAATAAATTCTTGATCGTGTTGTTTGATTATTTCATAAGCTGATTCTCCTCCTAATTGAAAGGCAATTTCTCCCCAAGGAGTTTGTCGAAAAGGTGTACCATCATCCCCTCCGCGTCCGTGTATAGAGTCAAATTCATTACCGACAAATACTGCTACTGCTGCTGTTGGTATCGAGGTAATTTCGGCACGTTCTAAAATTTTATGAACACCTACATATTTATTAGCTTTATCTCCTTGTTTAGCTAAATGATAAAGTAAAGTTAAACTATGGGTTTTCCCTCCTCCAAATTGAGTGGAGAGATTAAAAATAGCATTTGTTCCTTGGGTTATACCAGCTAATCTTCTGACTACTTGAGAAGACAATTCCAGTAGATATTTAGTTAAAAAAGTGCGCTCAAAAAATTTCTCAGGGTTTTGATAATCAATGGGTGCTGTCTGGTTTCTAACCTGATCTAAATTCACCGCAAATTCGGAATTATCAACAGGTGTACCTAGTCTTAAATCTTCTCTAGGGGTTAGACTTTCTATTTTGTACCAAGGTGTTAGTTTCATAAGCTTTTAGATGGAATTAAGAATTAAGAATTAAGAATTATTATCTACACACTAGGGCGCAAGCATGGGCGCATCTACACACCCTACCCTAACAGATTTCTTTTGAAAAATGCAATATTTCTGGTAAATATTAATGGTTCATAAGCTATTCTCTAGCTGCTGTTTTATATAATTATCAATTAATTCGATGATAATATTTTGATAAGAATCATTTAAATTTTCTGCTTTTTGTTGCAAAATCTTGATGCTATCTTCAGATATTTCTATAGTCACAGAGACTGTCTTTTTTTTGGGAACTAATTGCTCTGGAGATGGTAAAAAGTCTTCGACAATAGTAACATTACCAATAGGTTTTGCTGGATCAGAGGTTGTGTTGTTCATAAAATTTTCTCCATTTACGCCAAGAAGCTGCACCAAAAATACGAATTACATTATGACGATAGGTAAAACGTACCGTTAAGACTTGATCATTGACTTTGCCAATACAAAACCAACGTTCTTCTTTTTCACTATGTTTAGCATCATGGATGATCAAGCGGTTTTTATCAAAAAAAACATATTGAGCGGTTTCAAAGTCTATACCGTGTTTTGTTTGATTTTCTCTGTTGCGTTGTTCATCCCATTCAAAAGTGCTATTCATATATTGTATCACTAAAGAAGAAAAAAGAGTACTATTCTCATAAATAAATTGCTTCTTCTAGGACTTTATTTTTAATACGTTCTTTTAATCCTTCAACGGTAATAATATCTACTTCTCGACCTAAAAGTGACTGTAAGTCTTGAATTAATCCAGAAGGAAACCACGGACTAATTTTTTCTAAATCATAATCGAATAAAAAATCAATATCGCTGTTTTCGTCATCTTCTTCTCTGGCAACAGAGCTAAAAACTATAATGTTATACGCTCCGTGTTTCAATGCGATTTTGATGATTTCTTCTCCGTTAGTTTCGATTAGTTTTTTAAGTGTCATAATTTTGGCTCTCGGTGTATCTGTGGTGATAAGTAAAATTTATAATATTAGGAGTCAGGATTAAGTAGGGGCGCAAGGCTTGCGCCCTATGGAATTTAGAAACAATAATAACTTTTAATTCTTCATTCTTCGCTTTGCGCCTAAAATCCTAGTCCTTTTTTTTTGGCTAATACACCATCTAGCCAACGTTTTTCGTTTGTACCTTTGGGGTATAATGCTG
>RECR01000016.1 GCA_007693955.1 Gloeocapsa sp. DLM2.Bin57 | reverse complement strand
AACTACAGATACTGTAGAAAATCTGGAATTGACGACAGATAGTTGTTGGCAAATTGTGACAGTAGAAAATACTAGGTATGAAATTAAACCATTTTCTAATAATTCAGAAGAAACAGAGTCAACTTGGGTAAGTCAAGAGGATTTAGCAGGTAAATACAACGTAATTAACGAACAAGAAGCGGAAGAAACTTGTGGAGAATCAAATATTGGTAGTTAACCATATAACATTTTACTCATTTAAAGAATAATTAACCCACTTTAGTTCACTAGGTGAATATGTAAAAATAAAGATAAGGATGAAATTAAATAGAGAGGCAAAGAATAATCATGTCTCAAACTACGAAAAGACAACGCCTCGTAATTATGGGAGCAGCGGGAAGAGATTTTCACAACTTTAACCAAGTTTATCGCGATAACCCTGACGTAGAAGTAATTGCTTTTACAGCGACACAAATTGCAGGTATCGCTAATCGTCGCTATCCTCCCTCTTTAGCAGGAAAATTATACCCAGAGGGGATACCAATTGTCGAAGAATCAGAATTAGAAACCCTTAACCCTGAACAGGTGATTTTTGCTTATAGTGATATTGCCCATACTGAATTGATGCACATTGCGTCGAGAGTATTAGCTATGGGAGCAGATTTTACCCTCTTAGGAGCAACTAAAACCATGTTATCTGCGCAAATTCCCACTATAGCGGTTTCAGCGGTGCGCACAGGTTGTGGAAAATCTCAAACCACTCGTTGGATTTCTAAACGCTTAAGGGAATGGGGGTTAAAAGTAGCTGTAATACGTCATCCTATGCCCTATGGAGACTTAGAAAAACAAGTTGTACAATGCTTTACTACTCACGAGGATTTAGCTACAGCTAATTGTACTATTGAAGAGAGAGAAGAATACGAACCACATTTAGCGATAGGTAATCGAGTCTATGCTGGTGTAGATTATGGTAAAATCATCGCTCTAGCTGAACAAGAAGTAGATATAATCCTCTGGGATGGTGGTAATAACGATTTTCCTTTTATTAAACCAGATTTACACATCGTTTTAGTCGATCCTCTGCGCCCTGGTGATGAAACTACCCACCATCCTGGAGAAAGTGTGTTGAGAATGGCGGATTTAGTGATTATTCCTAAAGTGGATGTAGCAGCGATCGCCGATGTACAAAAAGTTAGAGAAAATATCAGAGAAATTAATCCCGAGGTTAAAATTCTGATGGGTTATTCTCCTATCGAGTTAGATGATCCAGAAGCAGTAAGAGATCGTTGTGTTTTGGTAGTAGAGGATGGACCAACCACTACCCATGGGGGGATGAGTTATGGCGCGGGTTATATCGCCGCGACTAGGGCTAATGTTGCCGAAATAGTTGATCCTCGTGATTATGCTGTACCAGAAATAGCCGCGGTTTACGAACTCTATCCTCATATAGGTAAAATTTTACCGGCAATGGGTTATTTTCCCGCCCAATTAGCAGCCTTAGAAACCACCATCAATCGAACTCCAGCAGATTTGGTAATATCAGCCACTCCTATTGATTTAGCAAGTTTAATTAAAGTCAATAAACCGATTATCCGTGCGCGTTATGAATTCGCCGAAGGGGAAGATCCAGGTTTAGGAGACTATCTCAAACAATTTTTGACATCTATCTTACCCTAAAAGGGTATTGGTTTCGGTTATGATTACTTAATACCAATTTATCTAAATCAAAATCTTGCATTTGACACAGAAGCATTCTCTGCCAATCACGATTGTTTGCCTAATTTTATTAATTTTGGGTGTGATTTTTCGTTTTACTAATCTTGCTCAAAAACCCTATTGGGAAGATGAAACCTTGTCTGCTTTGCGAGTTAACGGTTATCAAGTCAGCGAAATATATATTCAATCCTTAAGGGATAAAATTGTTAATCGTGATGATTTACTTCAATTACAAAAACCTGCTCCAGATAAGAATTTAACTGAGACAATCTCGGCTTTAGCTACTCATCCAGAACATGCTCCTTTAGATTATTTATTACTTAGAAGTTGGGTGATAAAGGTTAGTATTTCAGTTTGGAGTATGCGTTGTTTATCTGCCCTAATTAGTTTATTGGTTTTTCCTGCTTTGTATTGGTTATGTTTGGAACTTTTTGATTCTGCTTTGGTTGGCAGGATGGCTATTGCTTTGACGGCTATTTCACCACTATGGATCAGATACGCTCAAGAAGTCAGAGAATATAGTCTTTGGGGCGTTATGATTGTTGTTTGTTCTGCTGCTTTATTAAGGGCTTTTAAACTCAATCGTTGGTATCTCTGGTTATTATATAGTCTGACTCTATCTCTTAGTTTATATACTCATATTTTGTCTGTATTAGTATTAATAGCTCATGGTTTTTATGTATTAATAATTGACAGAAATATGTTTAATAAATACCTATCAGCTTTGCTAGGAAGTTTAATTTTTTTTAGTCCTTGGCTCGGTATATTTATCTATCAATATCAATCAACAAAAAGTTTTGCCAGTTGGCTTAATCAGCCAGTATCTTTGTCTATTTTAGGAAAATTATGGGGACTTAATCTCAGTCGAATGTTTCTATCTTGGTCACCAGAATATAATTCGTTTTTGGTTTATTTAGCTTTACCAATTTTGGTTCTTATTATTTATGCTCTTTATTTTTTGAAACAAACAACCCCTATTAAAACTTGGCTTTTTATTTATAGCTTAATTGGTGTCAATAGTTTAACTTTTCTAGTTAAAGATTTGGTTTTTGGGGGACAATATTCACGAATCCCTCAATATTTTTTTCCTTGTTATGTTGGTTTAGTGATTAGTATAGCTTATTTATTCACTAATAAACTAACTACTGTTCAAAACAAGGTTTGGCAAGTAGCGATCTCGTTAATTTTATCCTCTAGTATATTCTCTTCTGGATTTAATGCTCAAGCAGATACATGGTGGGGATGGTCTGAATTTGATGTTTACTCAGCTAAAATAATTAATCAAGTTTCCGAACCATTAGTTATCTCCGACGGACGCTTAACTACGTTACTACCTTTAGCCCATCAAGTTGATTCTGAAACAAAATTTATGTGGATAAAACAATTTTCTGCCTTAAATATAAACTCTGGGGAACAAACTATTTTTATTTATAATCCTTCAGAAAATTTGCTATCTTATCTTCAGGAAGAACTTGAGTTAGAATTAGACTTAATTTATCAATTTACAGATATGTCGCTAAAAGTTAATCTTTACAAAGTCAAAAGAAATTTTAAACCAATTGGCTTTAGCTTTGATAGGGATAGGGGGAATTGTGCTAATATTAAGTTAGGTGAAACTGAGAAAAAAATGAGTAGATCAACAATCACGGTCAGTTAAACCCATTTTTATGATAAGTAGGAGTAGTCAAAAATGGTTAATGTAGTTAATTCTAACAATCTGCTCCAAGATTTACAACAGTTAAGAGAAACGGTGATTAGAGAAGGTGAAGCTATTTATCAACCTTGGCGATCGCTAATTACGCGAGAAACCTTTCATCACAGCGCCCAAAATCTGGCTCATTATCTAGCCTTACGTAAACAAGATTTACGTCAAATTCAACTAGCCTTAATGCCCTGGGGTTTATCATCTTTAGGTAAAATCGAAAGTAGAGTCATCCCCAATTTAGACGCAGTAACTTGTACCTTAGCAGAAATTTGTCAGCAACCTAATCCCCTCAAATCAAGACCATCTTTAACTGACTTTTTCGCAGGAGACCAATTATTACATAAAAATACAATAGAAGTATTTGGTAATAGTTCTCAAGCGCGTCAAGTGAGAATTATGGTAACTCTTCCTAGGGAAGCGGCAGACAATTACGAACTAGTCAAAGAATTACTAATCAGAGGGACAGACTGTTTGCGGATTAATTGTGCGCACGATCGCCCCGAAGAGTGGCAAAAAATGATTGAGCACATCAATAAAGCTAAACTCCAAACTCGGAGAAATTGTCGTTTATTGATGGATTTAGCCGGTCCTAAGATTCGTCTTGAAGAGGTATTATCCCCCAATGGAGAAAAACGCATACATCCTGATGAGATTATTTTACTAAGCAAAGATAAACCCTCTCAACCCCATCCTGACTATTGGCAAGTTAGTTGTAGCGTACCAGAGATTTTACCCAAACTGAAAATCGGTACAAGAATCTGGATAGATGATGGTCATTTAGGAGCAATTATAGAGTCAATCGATAGTCAAGGTATCTGGCTACGTGTTACCCACACACGTCCGAAGGGAGAAAAATTAAAAGCAGACAAAGGTATTAATTTTCCCGAAACAATCATTAACTTAAACCCTTTAACAGCAAAAGATTTAGCAGATCTCGATTTTGTAGCCAATCACGCTGATTTAATCGGTTATTCTTTTGTCCAAACAGCTAGAGATATTCAATTATTACAAACAGAATTAGAAAAGCGTCTAGGTGCTCAATGGAGGAATAAAGCAATTATCGCTAAAATCGAAACCCAAGAAGCGATTAACAACCTTCCCGAGTTAATTGTACAAGCTGCAGGTAAACAACCCTTCGGGGTAATGATCGCCAGAGGAGACTTAGCAGTAGAAATTGGTTATCAACGTTTAGCCGAAATGCAGGAAGAGATACTCTGGTTATGTCAAGCTGCTCATGTTCCCGTCATTTGGGCAACACAAGTATTAGAAACCCTAGTTAAAACAGGTATTCCTTCCCGAGCCGAAATTACTGACGCAGCTATGGGAGAGAGAGCAGAGTGTGTTATGCTCAATAAAGGGTCATTTATTATCGAAGCTGTGAGCATTTTAGACGATGTTCTCACTCGAATGGAAGCCCATCAATCTAAAAAAGGCTCTCAATTAAGAGCCTTACACTCCTGGGATAACTAAACCGTTTCTGATTCTTTCAGGAAAACTTCCCCTTGAATCATGCGTTTAGCTGCATCTAGCAACTCCTCTTCAATATATGGCTTAGTAAAGTAAGCTTTTGCTCCTAATTCAGCAGCAATTTTACGATGTCTTTCAGCACCGCGAGAGGTAATCATCGCTACTGGAATAGCACTTAACTGATTATCCTCTTGTAGGCGAGATAGTAATTCTAAGCCATTCATGCGGGGCATTTCGATATCACAGAAGATGATATTACAAGGCAAACCTGAGCGCAATTTTTCCCAAGCTTCTTGACCATCTCTAGCTTGTTCAACACGATAACCCGATTTTTTAAAGGTCATAGAGAGCATTTCTCTAACTACTACCGAGTCATCGATAATCAAAGCGGTCATCTCTACTTTTTGTCCTGATTGGGTTACGCTTGAACTAGAAGCACTTACTCTTTTACCCATGAGTTTTTCGCCTGCGATCATGCGTTGAGCTGAATCGAGGAGATCTTTATCAGTACAGGGTTTAGTTAGATAACCACTAGCACCGAGTTCGGCTGCTACTTTACGGTGTTTTTCTGCTCCTCTAGAGGTTAATAAAGCTACTGGGGTATCACGCAACTTAGGATCTTGCTGCATCATGGATAATAATTTTAGTCCATTCATGCGCGGCATTTCGATGTCACAGAAGACCAAATCACAGGGTAAACCTGAGCGGAGTTTTTCCCAAGCTTCTTGACCATCTCTAGCCTCTTCTACGCGATAACCCGCCTTATTAAAGGTTAGAGATAGTAATTGACGTACAGTGATGGAGTCATCGACGATTAGCACCACAGGTTCAGTAGTTTGAGGTAATTTAGGTACTTGAGGACTATAGGTGGTATCAGAGACGAGATTATGGTCAATACTGCGTCTTCCTTGGGCGATTTCGATTAACTCCATAACATCGCCAATGGGCATAATACGACCATCTCCAAGTACAGTAGCACCAGCTATACCTGCGGGTTTAGGGATTGGTCCTTCTATTTGTTTAATTACGATTTCTTGTTCAGGGAAAATTTTATCTACTTGAATAGCGAGTAAACTTCCCGCGCCTCTTAGTACTACTATGGATATAGTATCATCGTATTCTTGACCACCGTATATAGTACTACGACTAATTTGACGGTTGTAGGATAGTAAACTATTTAAAGGTAGATAGGGTAATAACTGACCGGACCAAAGAATACATTTCTGTCCTTGATCGTTAATTTTAATATCTTCGGGTCGATAATCTTTAGTATCTTCTACCCCATCAATAGGGAAAGCGATACGCGCATTATTACTCAAACAGGGTAAAGCTTTACAAATACTCAGAGTTAGTGGTAAACGGATCGTAAAATTAGTTCCTTTACCGAGAGTTGAATCAATACTAACTGTACCTCTAATCGGCTGTAAATTAGTTCTGACTACGTCTAATCCTACGCCACGACCTGAGAAATCATCGGCTTTGTCTTTAGTAGTAAAACCAGGGTGGAAGAGTAGTTCATAGACTTCCTGGTTAACCATGTTTTTAGCTTTTTCTTTACTAATCAAGCCTTTACTAATGGCTTTCTCTTT
>RECR01000015.1 GCA_007693955.1 Gloeocapsa sp. DLM2.Bin57 | reverse complement strand
TTGATTGAAGCAATTCTGTCAGAGCAAGTATCTACAATGAACCAAGAATCACCGCCCTAAAAGTGCGGTGAGCGTCAATTTTTAATTATATTGATTCATGGCTTGTTCTATCCCCTTTTCCAGAGAAACGTTGATCGCTTCAACAGCTAATTTAATCACCGATTGTATTACTGGTTTTTCTTCAGGAGTAAATTTCCCCAAGACATGAGATACAGTATTTTTACTAGAAAATTCAGATTTACCGATACCCAATCTTAAGCGAGGGAAATCTTGTCCACCCAAATGAGCGATAATTGATTTCATACCATTATGACCACCTGCTGAACCAGATTTTCTCAAGCGTAAGCGTCCAACTGGTAAATCTAAATCATCATAGACTACCAAAACATCATCAACAGACAACTTATACCAATCATATACTGCTCTGACGGATTGTCCTGAGCGATTCATATAGGTAAGAGGTTTAAGTAAGCGTATTGGTTGACCTCTTCTTGTGACTCCTTGGGTAATTAAACCTTGAAAGCGTTTTTCTTCTTGCCAAGATAACCCCCATAACTGCGCGCAAGCATCTACTACCATAAAACCGATATTATGGCGAGTGTCTAGATATTTGGGTTCTGGATTACCTAAGCCAACAATCAGTTTTGGGATCATAGTCAATTATTTGCTTAAAATATAGTATAAATTTTAACTAGATCTTAATTATTAAACAAAAATGACTAAAGAAATTTCAGCTACAGAGCCTGATTGGAGTAGAGAGAAGTTACTGCGTTGGTGGAATCCTCAACGTCAACTCCTCAAATCTATTCGAGAGCACCAAAAATGGCAAAAGCAATGGGGAATTATCGGCAAAATGATTAGCAAAATCAACGTAGTTGAGCATCATTTTTGGAGTATTGTTACCGGTGCTGAAATCCCTCTTAATTCCAACATAGCAGGAGGGTTAATGATTACCCATCCCAATGGCGTTGTTATTAATCATACCGCATCTATCGGACCAAACTGTTTAATCTTACAACAAGTGACCATAACCGCCAATGTCAAAATAGGTGGACATGTAGATATTGGTGCAGGTGCAAAAATACTTAATGGTGTTACTATCGGCAATCACGCTAAAATTGGAGCTAATGCTGTCGTACTTTGTGATGTGCCTGATGGAGCTACTGCGGTAGGAGTACCTGCGAGAATTATTATTAAAGAAAACAAGTTATTTTAATTAATACTTCTTGAACCATTGAAAAGAAACTATATTTAGTAATAGTCCAATCATCACTAAAACTGTCATTAACACTAATTGATACCAAGGAGCACCAACTACTATATCAGCAATTAAATGACCTATATTTAAAACTGAATAAACTAAAGTCAGGTAAAAATGAAAAGCGCGGTAAGATTTTGCTACCGTAAAAGTAGGAACAACAATTGCTAACATTGGTAAGAGAAAAAATAGCAGCATAAAACCAAAAATAGCATCTATATTGCCACCAGCATGAGAGTGCTCTACTTCCATTTCATGAAATAAAGGCATCAAGGCTAAGTCTGTGTGGAAGAGTATTCCTAACAGAAATGACGTCCACAGAGCATTAATTTTCGCGGGATAACTAGTAGCTAACATAGTTCTTTCTCCCTAATCTTAAATGGTTAAATAGATGATTATTCCCCCTAATCCTGCTACTATTACTCCTGCTATTTGTATATAGCGTTGGAGAAACTCATCTTGCCAACTGTTAATAAAGTTAGACCAATTAGGCAAAAGAAGATATAGTACACATTTAATGGTAACCCACCAACCCAAAATCGTGATCATAACCTGCCATGATGGTAACCAAATATTATGTCCCAAAACGATAACTAATCCCCAAGGTAGGAACAATAACGACCAAAGCATTAACCAGGTTTTATTTTTGAGCAATTCTTGTACTAAATTTTTCCAAACTAAACCTTGAACTAGATAGGATAGTCCTACTACAACCAGAAAAACTGCTACTACTCTCTCAATAAGTAATATCATAGTCAACCCCCCCAGAGTAAATCTAGATTGACCAAAAGTCAGGATCAGCTATTTTTAAGCTTAATCCTGCTACTTATATTATAGCCCAACTTATAGCTCAACTGTTAAATGAAGATCATAACATTTAGAATGAAATAGCACGAGTTAATCAAATGTATATCCAAAAAACTCTAAATCTTCTTTACACATTTCTCCAACTATTTCCTTAGCTTCATCATCATAATAACTTTTATAATCGACATCATTAGACTTAGATTTATTGACATGGGGAAGAGAAACATCAGTTATACCTAATTTATTTAGGACTGTTTGAAAGTCTTGTGCCAGGTTCTCTGTTTTACCAAAAAAGTCCACAATTATGTTTCCGTTGGCGTCAGTAATATAGTCTAATTGAATGAGTCCTGGTCGTCTATTCTTAACAAATTGATTTTCATATTTCCAGTTCAAGAACTCGTTAAAACTTTTAAACGTGCTGAAGAACTCGTGCCTAGGGTGTTTTTTATTTCCTTTGATATACTCATAAATAGATAATTCTCTTGTCCAAGGGTTTCTGACTATAGCAAATTTAAATAGCTTATCATACATACTACTTGTGTCAAGTACATCCTTATATTGTTCGCGAATTTTCGGCATTGCTAAAAAGCTACTGATCATTTTTTGAGATTCAAGTTCCGATTTAATATCTCTGGCTGAAATATGAAAATTACTCATCAGAGATAATAACTGCAAATGGCTTGTTGGCGCAGCTAACCAGCCTATATATTTCCACAAGAATTTGTTTAAGTAATAATTATTTATGGGTCTATGGTTATAGTATTTAAGAGCTGTACATATTGATGTACCACCTGTTTTAGGTATGTGAACAAAGATAAAACCTTTTTTTAGACAAAAACTAAGCCCATAATGATTGACCGTTTTTGACCAAAAGTCAGGATCAGCTATTTTTAAGCTTAATCCTTATACTTTTATGATAGCTCAATATTAGCTCTGATGGTTATTAATCAACGTACACAACTACATATTGATCATTGTAAGGTTGATAGTAAGTAGAGCCACACTGGTAAAGTTGCATTCCTTCAATAACTACAGTACCACAACCACCAGGTAAACTAGCTACATAAATGGTTGAGCGACGAATAACCCGCCGAGAGGTTCTACGGGAAACACCCGCAACGCTTCCAGGTGTGGCAGGTCTGCCGACTACAGCTTGTGCATCGGGTATTTGAATAATGCTACTTAAACCACCTAGTGCTATCAGAGTCAAAGTTGTGAGCATAATTCGACTAGTTAATAATTTCATTTATCTTTCCTCTTGTGTAGATTGAAATTCTTCTAATTCGTCGGTTGGGATAGTTTCTAAAGGCTCAAATCCTTCGGGAGCAACAAATATGAATTGCTGAGCATCTAATTCTGGATTAGTATTCCAGTCTCGTAAACTGATTGTATATTGTGGAGCTGCTGTAACCCATTTATTGGTAATAACGTATTTCATGGGTAAGGGTGTATCTCCTACTTGAACCCATAATTGCCAGTCAACGTCTGCTTCTCTAAAGGCTAAATGGTGACACTCTATCCCATTGACATAAGCTGTACCCAGATAGACGCTGTTTTCTACTCCTTCAGACAGGATAGAGTAAACATCATTAAACAATAAATCAGCTCCAGGTGCGGGAATACCAGTCTCTAGTTCAAAAGCTCGAATAGCATCATCAATAGTTCCTGAGACGTTTAACTGAGCGTAAACATTACTCCTATTACCTTGGAGTGTGAGAGTTTCTCCATCAAAAAAGAAATCAATATCGGCAACTACTCCTTGACGACGAATATGAAATTTATCTGGTCTTGCTAAGGCAATTGTACCAAAGCTATTAAATTGTAACTTTTGATTATTTGCAGTAACGATTTCTAAGTTGATATCAGTATTGACAGTGAAAGCTTGTGTTTCCCCAAGATAGGAGGACATTGATTGTAAAATTTGGGTAGCATTAGTGTCAATAATGTTCTCGCTTTTAACTGGAAGGTTAGTCAAGACTATGAGAATAGGGATAATTAATCCTATCCACAGCCATTGAGTTTTTTTCATGTCTAAATTTTCTAGAGTTTGATTTTTGTAGAATATCGTATAGTGTAACGATAATCTGATTTTGTTATAAAAATTTAGACAGAGACGGACCATCTTAGCAAAATCTAACCCTAACTTAGATCTGTTAAGATAAACTTAACTTACACACTCAGAGCTAGTTTTTCTAGCTATTTGGGTAGTAGCGAGGATGGGTATGAAAACTCTATGCTGCGAATTATCACAGAGCCTACTGAGGCAAAAACAGAACTACGTCGCATTAGCGATCGCAATTATGACGAACACATTAGCAGTCAAGAAGCTAGTGTCAGAGAAATAGTTAACCAAGTCAAAAAAGAGGGGGATAAAGCACTATTAGCCTATACAGAGCAATTTGACCAACAAAAACTCGCCCTAGAAGAATTAAGGGTGAGTGGCTCAGAGTTAGACGCGGCTTATCAAAAAATTTCCCGAGAGTTACTCGAAGCGATTAAGTTAGCTTGCGCTAATATCGAAGCTTTCCACCGTCAACGTGTCCCTAAATCTTGGGTGAATTTTGGCGAGGATGAGATAGTCTTGGGTAAAAAATATACCCCTGTAGATAGTGCGGGTATTTATGTACCAGGAGGAAGAGCTTCTTATCCTAGTACAGTATTAATGAATGTTATCCCTGCTAAAGTAGCTCAAGTTCCTCGTATCGTTATGGTTACTCCACCCGGTAGGGAAGATAAGGGGATTAATCCTGCGGTTTTAGTAGCAGCTAGTGAAGCGGGTGTGAGCGAAATCTATCGCGTTGGTGGTGCTCAGGCGATCGCCGCTTTAGCTTATGGCACTGGTACTATTCCCCAAGTAGATGTAATTACAGGTCCTGGTAATATCTATGTGACTCTGGCTAAAAAAATGGTCTATGGAAGGGTAGGTATTGATTCTTTAGCTGGTCCTTCTGAAGTGTTAATTATTGCTGATGAGCAGGCTAATCCTGTACATATCGCTACAGATTTACTCGCTCAAGCTGAACACGATCCCATGGCTTCAGCTGTATTAATTACTACTGATAGTCAGATAGCTACACAGGTACAAATCTCGGTAGAACAACAGTTGCAACATCATCCTAAACGGATACCTACAGAAAAAGCACTGGCTCATTATGGCTTAATTGTAGTGGTAGAATCTTTGGCGATCGCCTCTGAACTTTCTAATCTATTTGCACCAGAGCATCTTGAGTTAGAAGTAGCTCAACCCTGG
Organism: Gloeocapsa sp. DLM2.Bin57; assembly: GCA_007693955.1. Taxonomy (NCBI): domain Bacteria; kingdom Bacillati; phylum Cyanobacteriota; class Cyanophyceae; order Chroococcidiopsidales; family Chroococcidiopsidaceae; genus Gloeocapsa; species Gloeocapsa sp. DLM2.Bin57. Next base: position 1,021 of record RECR01000015.1, on the reverse strand, counting down.
GAATTATTAAACTCTATTCGACACGCAGGAGCAATTTTTCTGGGTAATTCTACTCCTGAAGCTGTAGGGGATTATTTAGCAGGTCCTAATCATACTTTACCTACTTCTGGAGCTGCTCGTTATGCTTCTCCTCTGGGGGTAGAAACTTTTATGAAGCATTCTAGCATCATTCAGTATTCTTCACAGGCTCTTAAAAAAGTAGGTAAAGCTATCGAAGCTTTAGCCCAAGCGGAAGGTTTAACCTCTCACGCTGAATCTGTGCGGGTAAGAACTCAAGAACAACAATCAGAATCTAGTTCCGACTAGCTTTTCTTGACTAAGTTAATGTAAACTTATGTTAAGAGAAATAATTAAATTAAATCACTATGGAACTAGAAGAAATTCGCGCCTACTTAGATAGTCCTGATGCTCAACAACGGATGAGAGCGATTGTCGAACTGAGGAACTATAACCCGACGATCGTTGTACCTCTGCTCAAGCAAAGAATGTATGATCAAGAGTTGCTCATCCGTTCTTTTGTAGCCATAGGGTTTGGTAAAAAACGTAATGAGGAAGCTTTTGAAGCTTTGTTAAATTTAATTGAATACGATCGCGATTATAATATTATCGCTGAAGCGGCTAACTCTCTAGCTCAATACGGGGATAGAGCTTTACCCTACCTAGTTAACCTTTTTCAATATAACCACCATTGGTTGATCAGACAAAGTATCTTAGCTGCTGTAGCAGACATGAATCAACCTGAGATACTATTAAAATTATCTAGCTGGGGTTTACAAGGCAATGACTTAGTAGTTAAACTAGGCTCAATCTCCAACTTAGGTAAATTAGCTACTACTAATTACGCTGATGAAGCTTTAGCAATCTTGCTCACTTTGGTAGATGATTCTGAAGTGCAAATACGTATTGAAGTAGCTAAAACCTTAGATAATTTTAAAAACTTTGTGGAGGCGCAAACCGCTTTAACTCAACTTAGACAAGACTCTGATTATCGAGTAATTGGCGCTACTTTAGAAAGTTTACT
>RECR01000014.1 GCA_007693955.1 Gloeocapsa sp. DLM2.Bin57 | reverse complement strand
CTCCCTTGTCTTACCTCATGATAACTTTTCTGTAAAAAACCTACACTTGTGAGCTTCTCCCCCCTCTTCCCTTTTCCCTCTTTCCTTCAGATGCAAGATCTAAGTAGAGCTATAATGAGCTAAGGTTTTTGGTCAGCTCAGACTTAGATTAAACAAGCATGGAAGATATACCCAAGGCTCTACGCAAGAAATACCAACCCCAAAAAGCTAAATCTTTATCACCCCTACTGTTAGCAGGAGGAGTGTTTATGGTAAGTTTAGGCATAATCACCCTCGGTTTAGCTTTTTGGTTACGTCCTCAACAAGTACAAAACTTAATTACAGAACCTGCACCTGAGCCTATAGTTACAGAACAACCTACAGTTACGTCTATTCCCGAACCCTTAGACAATATTTTAGGACATCTCCAATATACAGAAGCACCCCTAGATGATTTAGTGGCTATTACCCCAGATCAAAGGATTAAATTACGCTCAGCAGCAGCAGAAAGATTTTTACAAATGCAAGCAGACGCACAAGCCGAAGGGATAATTTTAGTACCAATTTCGGGATTTCGCTCCCTCGATGACCAAGAAAACATCTTTTTTGGTATTAAAGAAGAACGAGGACAAATAACTACCCAAAGAGCAGAAGTGAGCGCTCCTCCTGGTTATAGTGAACATCACACGGGTTATGCTATAGATATAGGTGATGGCAAAGTTCCCGCTACCCATCTACAGCCAGGTTTTGCTCAAACTGAAGCTTTTCTCTGGTTACAAGCTAATGCTGCTCGCTATAGTTTTGAGCTCTCTTTTCCCGAAAATAATCCCCAGGGAATTAATTACGAACCTTGGCATTGGCGTTTTGTGGGTAATAGTCATAGTTTAGAGACTTTTTATCGAGCTAGAAATTTAAATGAATGAACAATGGTGGGTACAACGTTGGTTAGAGTTACTCGATTCCTATCGGTTTAAAAAACGTCTAGAAAGAGCACGTATTTACGCTAGAGAGGGTAATGTTTTGAATATTGAGTTTAATCAGACTCAAGTTTTAGCCCAAGTTCAAGGTAGTGAAGCTCAACCTTATCAGGTTTCTTTAGCTTTAGACTCATTTACCGAGGAAAGTTGGCAAGATATTATTAATACTCTTTCAGAACACGCTTTATTTCTAGCTCAACTCTTAGCAGGAGAAATGCCTCAAGATATAGAGGGTGTGTTTACTGCTAATGGTTTAAGTTTATTTCCTTTTAATCTCAGTGAGATTCATTCTCATTGTACTTGTCCCGATGCAGCTAACCCTTGTAAACATATCGGCGCGGTTTATTATCAATTAGCCGATCGCTTTAGTGAGAACCCTTTTGTTATTTTTCAACTACGTGGCAAAAGTAAAACAGAAATAATCTTAGCTTTACGTCAACTTCGTGCTCAAGAATTAGGAGAACCAGAGAATCTCACTAGAGAAAATCAGCTTAAACAATCTAAAAAAGCTCTAAAAGAGTCAGTAGAGCTTGATTTTAGTCAATTTTGGTCCTATCAAGAACCCTTAGACTCATCTTTAGTCGTGATTACTCCCCCCGAATCTAGTAAAACTCCTTTAGATATCCTCGGAAATTTGCCTCTACCCTATAGTGAAGCCCAATTAGTCGAAGCATACCTCAAACAAATCTACTCAGATCTCCTATCCAAGCGCGAAAAGTATTAGGTATTTGGAGTAGGCGCTTTTGGATCCGCACTTCGTGTACGGGTTTAGGTGGAACGGTTTTAGGTATTAGGTGGAACGGTTTTATTATTGCCATACAATACACTCCCTACTCCCCCATCTCCCCCATCTCCCCTTCTCCGAAGTCTCCCCTCTCCCCCTCTCCCCTCTCTTCCCTCTTAATTAGTTAGACTATCGGGTTGACAAGAAACAAGAATTTGTCTGGCTTGATTGCTAATTGGTGAACTAGTATCAACAATAACCACCAGGTATTTACCAAGTTTGAGTTGATTGTTGTAAAAAGTGGTTTCTTCATTTTGGTCACTTAAACCAACACCACCACCGACAAAAATACTCCCCATAGCTCCTGCGATCGCCCCAAATACTCCCCCTACAAGATGATTACCTAATTCACTAGTCCAATCAAATAGATAGATTTTAGTTAGGGAATTAAATAGATAACCCGCAGCAAAACCGAAAGGAACTAACCAGTAAGCCATCTGTATTGCTCTGGTTTTACCCTTTTGCAGAGAATTAAATAAAGGTAATTGTTCTAAGTCTAAGTATCCTTTACCAACTATTTTAACTTGGTCAGCAGAGAATCCAACTTTTTCTAGAGCAGTATAAGCCTCTTCAGCTTTGATACGGTTAGCAAAAACAGCGATTAGATAATTCATTGATTGATTATAACCATGAGACTGGTATCAAATTTTCACGGGTAACTGTACCATGATAAAAGAATAACTCTTAGCTTAAAAAAATTATGGCAAAAGTTCTAGTCTCAGATCCTATTGATCAAGTAGGAATTGATATTCTCGCTCAAGTCGCTCAAGTTGATGTCAATACAGGGTTACCAACAGCTGAATTAATCAAGATTATCCCTGAATACGATGCTTTAATGGTGCGCTCGGGTACTAAAGTAACCAAAGAAATTATTGAAGCAGGGGTAAACCTTAAAATTATTGGACGCGCTGGAGTCGGTGTAGATAATATAGATGTTCCTGTTGCTACTCGTCAAGGAATTGTGGTAGTTAATTCCCCAGAGGGGAATACCATCGCCGCTGCTGAACACGCTTTGGCAATGATGTTATCATTGTCTCGGTGTATTCCTGAAGCCAACCAGTCTGTTAAAGCTAGTAAATGGGAACGCGGCAAGTTTATTGGTTCAGAAGTATATAAAAAAAACCTAGGAGTGGTTGGCTTAGGTAAAATTGGTTCTCACGTCGCTACCGTAGGTAAAGCCATGGGTATGAAAATTTTAGCCTATGACCCCTTTATTTCTAAAGAACGTGCTGACCAACTCGGTTGTAATTTGGTAGATTTAGACCTCTTATTAAGTGAGTCTGACTATATCACCCTTCACGTACCTAAAACACCTGACACCAAATATCTCATCGATGCTGTAGCTATCGCTAAAATGAAACCTACTACTAGAATAATTAACTGTTCTCGTGGTGGTATCATCGATGAAGAGGCTTTAGCTACCGCTATCGAAACAGGGAAAATCGCAGGCGCTGCTTTAGACGTCTATGAAACTGAACCCCTAGGAGAGTCAAAACTACGGGATTTAGGTCCAAAAGTAGTCTTAACTCCCCATTTAGGGGCTTCTACCACAGAAGCACAAGTCAACGTAGCCGTAGATGTAGCTGAACAAATTAGGGATGTGTTACTAGGGTTGCCCGCTCGCTCAGCGGTGAATATTCCAGGCTTAACCCCTCAAGTAATGGAAAAATTACGACCTTATCTACAGTTAGCCGAAACCCTAGGTAATCTAGTGGGGCAATTAGCGGGTGGTGGTATCGACTGGTTAGACGTTAAGTTACAAGGTCATTTAGCCTCAGCCCAAAGTCAACCAATTATTACCGCTGCTGTCAAAGGCTTACTTTCTGAAGCTCTACGTGAAAGAGTTAACTATGTTAATGCTACAATAGAAGCCAAAGAACGAGGCATCAGAATAACTGATACTAGAGATGATTCGGTAGAGGATTATTCAGGTTCACTCCATCTTAAAGCTAGAGGAGCAAATGGAGAACATTCAGTAACAGGCGCACTCTTAAGTCACGGCGAAATCCGCATTACTGATATTGATGATTTCCCCGTGAATGTTCCCCCTAGCAATTATATGTTATTTACCCTCCATCGCGATATGCCTGGTATCATAGGTACAATAGGTTCATTACTAGGAAGCTTTAACGTCAATATTGCTAGTATGCAAGTAGGACGTAAAATCGTTCGCGGAGACGCGCTAATGGTTCTTAGTCTCGATGATCCACTCCCTGGAGGGTTATTGCCACAAATTCTAGCAGTTTCTGGTATCAACGATGCTTACACCGTTAAGCTTTAAAAAAGTAGATTAGGAAAAATCATGAGTATAAGCTGGTGGGAAATAAAGGTTCTCTGTGATCCAAGACTAGAAGAGTCTGTATTTTGGCGTCTGCAAAATTGTGGCTTTAGTGGTACAGCTACAGAAGTAAAGGGCAAACTTTTATTTCTCCGCGCTTATCTTCCTCAATCTCAAGTTAAACCAATGGATTTAGCAGCGATCGCCAAATGGTTACAACAAGACGCCCAAAATATAGGGTTACCTACTCCTGTAATCGCTTGGGAATTAATCCCTGAACAAGATTGGCAAGATAGTTGGAAACAACATTGGCAACCTCGGGAAATAGGCGATCGCTTCTTAATCTACCCTGCTTGGATAGATCCTCCTCCCTCCTCTGAACGATTGATTCTACGTTTAGATCCAGGTACAGCTTTTGGGACTGGTGAACATCCTACTACTCAATTGTGTCTAGAAGCCCTCGCCATGCACTTCTATACCCCACCTACTACCCAACAAATAGTTGTTGATATAGGTTGTGGCTCGGGTATTCTCTCTCTAGGTGCGCTCAGACTAGGAGCTACAAAAGTTTATGGAGTAGATACAGATCCTCTGGCTATTACTAGCGCTATTCAAAATCGAGAACTCAATAAAATCAGTCCCGCCCAAGTCTCTCTCTATCAAGGAAGTATTCCCGAATTAAGAACCCATTTACAAGCTCCCGTAGATGGTATAGTCTGTAATATCTTAGCTGAGGTCATCATTGATCTAATCCCGTCAATGACTGAAATAGCTAAACCCTCCACCTGGGCTATACTTAGCGGTTTAGTCTTAGATCAGATTCAACCTGTGGTTGATGTACTCGAAGAATATCAATGGTCTTTGAGTACAATTTGGAAACGAGGAGAATGGTGTTGTTTAAATTTACGCAAATAATTGCTAATTTTGCTTCTACTTTAAGATAAGATAAGAACAACATTCTTTGTCGTTAGTTAGGAGATAAAATATGCCAGCTGAACCCGCGGTTGGAGCAATTGAAACAAAAGGTTTCCCAGGGATACTCGCTGCTGCTGATGCGATGGTTAAAGCAGGTAGAGTAACTTTAGTAGGTTATATACGTGTTGGTAGTGCGCGCTTTACCGTCAATATCAGGGGAGACGTTTCGGAGGTAAAAGCCGCTATGGATGCTGGTATCGAAGCTATTAAAAAAACCGAAGGTGCTACCCTAGAATCCTGGGTAATTATTCCTCGTCCTCATGAAAATGTCGTAGCTGTGCTGCCAATTGATTATAACGATAATGTCCAAGTCTTCCGTAACCAGGTAGATGGTATTGCTTTACCAAGAAATGCTCGTTAAGTTGATCATAGAGTGTAGTCTTATTACAACTTCTTTTTTGACTAAAGTATAGTAATCACGCAATCTTAGTTAGAAACTCATGGTCCGATGTGGCTAAGTTATGGGTAGGGTTCTCTCGGCATTATGGGGTAAATTGTATCTAAAGTCACACTTTCTTCACTTTGGCATGGGTGCATGAGTGCATGAGCGCCTATAACCAATAAGTTTTAGTTATCACCATAGATACGGGAGAGCCTCAATGATTCATTTTGACTACTTTTAAATTGTTATCAATTAGATATTCTTAAGTAAAATTAAATTATGAAACTATTAATTCATATTGGTTATCCTAAAACTGCTTCAACTTTTTTGCAAACAGTGATTTTTAATAACGAGGAAAATGGTTTTGTTTCTCCTTGGGGGACGCAAGCTGCTATAGCTATAGAAGAGTTTGTTCTGACAAATCCTTTTCTTTTTGATCCCGAATATACACGACAAAAGTTAATGCCAGATATACACAAAGCAGAAAAAGAAGGTCTTATTCCAGTTTTATCAAATGAAGGTTTAGTGTCTTTAAATATTCATAGTTATAAAAATTATATGGCTGATTGTATAGCCAATAGAATAAATCAGGCTTTTCCTGATGCCAAAATATTAATTATGATTAGGGAACAAAAGAGTATGATATATTCTGCTTATAAAGAACATATTAAAGGAAATGGAATTGTGCGATTCGTTGAAGTCAGGAGCATCTAGAAACTAGACTGGTATGGACTTCC
>RECR01000013.1 GCA_007693955.1 Gloeocapsa sp. DLM2.Bin57 | reverse complement strand
ATAAAATGCCAGGAGGCGGATTTGAACCGCCGACACGAGGATTTTCAGTCCTCTGCTCTACCGACTGAGCTATCCCGGCTCGTTGTTTTTTTCCAACGCTTAACTATCATAACAGAAGTTTTTAAAAAATGCAAGATATTTTCTCAACTTAATCTAGAGAAGCACAAGCGATCCGAAAACCAACGTTATTGACTCGACGCTCAGGTGGAAGAGCGTGACGACAACTAGAGCGACAAAAACGGGATAAATCATACCAAGATCCCCCCCTAACTACTCTCAATTGTTGTTCATCAGCGGATAACCAGGGACTACCATCAGTAGGAGCTTTATAATAGTTTGTATGCCAATGATCTAGACACCATTCCCACACATTACCATGTAAATCCCCTAACCCGAAAGGATTTTTAAGCTTATAATAATTGACTGGTGTAGTTTTTTGGAGAAATAAGTTATTTTTAGAGTCAAGATAACCTGAACTAGCGTCGTAGTTGGCTAAATTGCTATTAAGATTTTGTCCAAACCAATATCGAGTCTCACTACTACCTCGACAAGCGTACTCCCATTCAGCTTCACTAGGAAGTCTATATAAACGTTGGGTTTGTTGGGAAAGGCGATCGCAGAATTCTACCGCATCATACCAAGATACTCGCTCTACGGGTAAATTAGCTCCTGAAAAATAAGCAGGGTTGCTGTCTAGATGTCTATTAATTACAGGAAAACTAGCTACGATTTCCCATTGACTTTGCGTAATAGGATATTGACTTAAATAAAAACTATTGAGGTTGACGTCATGTTGGGGGGTTTCTTCGGGAGTTGCTTCTAAATCATCTGGAGATGAACCCATCTTAAAATTACCTGGAGGTATATAAAACATTTTTAATAAATTATGATCAGTTAACCTGATAAATAATTGCTTAATAGTTGTGGAGATGGGTTGAGATATTTGAGGTTGACTTGAACCTGTGATTTGTAGGTTAGCTTGTGCAAATAAAAAGGTATATTCATTTAAGCATTGATTAACTCCTCCTATGGTGTAAATATAGCCATTTAACCAGTCAATCACTCGTTGAGCGGTGTTTTGTTCTAGTTTATTTAAAATAACAATAGTTGCCTTACCTTGGCGAATAAGTTCAACTACTTTAATGATATCTGAAAGAGAATTTAGGGTTATTAAACTAAATTCCATGGTGAAATTGTACTATTTAAAACTATTGAGGTTGATAATTAGCCACTAGATGACCATTACCCCGTAATTGATATTTATAAGTTACTAAACCTTCTAAACCTACAGGTCCTCGGGGAGGCATTTTTTGAGTACTAATACCTACCTCAGCACCGAAACCATAACGAAAACCGTCAGCGAAACGAGTAGAGCAATTGTGATATACTCCCGCTGCATCTACTTGATTGAGAAAGGTTTCGGCGGTTTTATTATCTTGGGTAACAATAGCATCAGTATGTTTTGAACCATAGGTATTAATATGCTCGATCGCCTCGGTGAGAGAGTTAACTACTTTGATGGCTAAAATTAAATCGCTATACTCTGTCTTCCAGTCTAATTCTGTTGCTGCTTCTATGTCTAGATATTGACGAGTGGTTGTGTCTCCTTTGAGGGTGACGTGATGTTGGGTTAAAGCTTCCGCGACTAGAGGAAGAAATTGAGGGGCGATCGCTTCATGTACTAATAATGTTTCTATTGCATTACAGGCAGCGGGATACTGAGTTTTCCCTTCTACAGTAAGATTAATAGCAGAGGTTAAATCTGCTTGAGCATCGATGTAGAGATGACAAATACCGTCAGCGTGTCCTAAAACTGGGATTTTGGTATTAGCTTGAATATAGCGCACAAATTCGTTAGATCCTCTCGGGATAATTAAATCTATATACTCATCTAGGGTTAGAAGTGTACGTATTTCTTCCCTGGTAGTCAATAACTGGACAACTTCTGGGTTAACTTTTGTTTGAGTTAAAGCGTTTTTAATAACTTCGGTGATGACTTTACAGGAGTTCGTCGCTTCTTTTCCTCCTTTGAGGATAACTCCGTTACCTGATTTAAGGGCTAAAGTGGTAATTTGAATTAAGGCTTCTGGTCGTGCTTCAAAAATAACACCTAAGACTCCCAAAGGACAGGTAATCCTGGTTAAGGTTAAACCATCTGCTAATTGACGATGGATTTGAGCAACACCAAGAGGATCGCTTAATTGCGCAACTTGTCTAACACCTGCGATCGCTGAGGCTAGTTTACTTTCTCCTAATTTTAACCGATTGTAGAGCGCCGGAGAAATACCTTCTTGACTAGCTAGATTTAAATCTTGTTGATTGGCGCTTAAAATAGCGTCTGTAGATTTTTCTAAAGCAATAGCGATCGCCTCACAAGCCTCATTTCTGGCTAAAGTATCTAATACTGCTAAATCTCTAGCTGCTTGACGAGTTTTGGTGGCAATTGTTTCCAAGTTAACTTCTCCCTAGCTGCAAACATTATAGAATCTAAACTAACACAACTGTTAATTTTTTCGACAACAATGTTAATTATAGATCCAATTATGGGTATTTATAAAGTAAGTGCTTCAACCTTAACTTATGTCATTAAAACTAGGCTTACAAGCTGTTGAAGAACAGCAATATACAAGAGCAGTAGATTTATTAGAATACTTTTGTCAAAACTGCTATGACTATAAGTCTCAAGAATATATCCAAGCTAAAATTGGTTTAGCTAGAGCTTACTATGGTTTAGGTCAGCGAGAACAAGTAGTTTATATTTGTCAAGAATTAATTAATAGCGATCGCTTATCGGTGCGTCAATGGGCCCAACAATGGTTAAACTCTATTCAAGCTGTACCTAAATATACCCCTGAAGAATTAAAAACCATCTTTAATCAAGGACGTAAAGCACTAAAACAGAAAAACTATCCTGCTGCGATCAAATTCTTAGAAGAATACTGTCAGCACAATCACCAACCCGAATTACCAGAGAATCAACAGGCTAAAATGGGTTTGATTCAAGCTTATACAGGAACAAAAGATTTTAAAGCCGCGGTTACCCTGTGTGAAGAGTTGAACTTTAGTCATGATACCATGATTCAAGATTGGGCAAAAGAAAAGCTACCCGCTTTGAAATCAGCCCAACAGAAACAAAAACAGAGTAAATACGATAGCGACGCTACCTATATAGAAAGACCGAATATTGAACAGCAAGAAGCAACCGAAAACCCTAAAATAGACATTTACGCTCAAGCAACCATTAAAGCTAATTATCTTAATAAAAGAGCTACTCAAGTAGATGTTAAGTTAAAAATGCCTAAAATAGGCTCTAATTTAAGCTTAGCAATTATTGTTACGGTTACCTCAATTATTTTCTTAACTTTTGTCCCTATCTTTGCTATTATTTGGTTATTCTGGTCTAATTTAATTCTGGTTGCTTTAGGAGCAATAATTTTAAGTTTAATTATTAATTTTATTCTTTTAGGGTTATCAACAAAATTAATAGATAATATCTTAACTAAAGTTTATTCTCCCCGTTGGGTAGATCTCACAGAGATACGTTATTATAGTCCTGAAGCTGCAGAAGTTATCGAGCGTATTTGTACACAATATAAGCTGAAAACTCCCCGTTTAGGAATTATTAAAAATACCAATCCCACTGCTTTTAGTTATGGTGGTTTACGCAGAGAGAGTAGAATTGTGGTAACTCAGGGTTTATTCTCCTACCTTAATGAGGATGAAAGCGCAACGGTTTACGCTCATGAATTAGCACAGATAATTAATTGGGATTGCTCGATCATAACCCTTGGTTATAGTTTTTTGGCTAGTTTAATTCTCCTAGGAGTAACCATTAAAAAATCTCCCGTTATCTTCCCTGATTTTATCTATACTGTTACCACTTATGGCTTATTTTATCTCTCTAGGGTTAGAGAATATTATGCGGATCATTTTGCAGCAGAAGTGACGGGGAATCCTAACGCTTTAATTCGGGCTTTGCGAAAAATAGCTTATGGTATAGTGGAAGAAAATGAACGTAGTCAACAAAGAACTAATTTATTAACAGAAACACGTCTTTTCGCAATTTTCGACTCAAATCAAGCTATACCCACGGGAATAACCACTGATACAGATAATATTGGTAAAATCATCACTTGGGATATGGTTAACCCTTGGGGAAATTGGGTAGAATTAAACACTACTCATCCTCTTACGGGTAAAAGAATCGAAGTGTTAGCCGATTATGCTGAACAATTAGACTTAGAAATAGAGTATAATCTCTCTAATGCGATTAGTGAAGCTAAAAAACTCGAACAAAGTAAATTAAAACAAAATTTTTGGTTAGATTGGTTGATCTTCTACTTACCAATCATGGGGATAATAGGAGGATTATCAATAGCTTTGCTACTGTATTTAATTGGTAAACCTGTAACCATGTTATTGACTTTACCTCTGTTGAGCTTTGGCGTAGGTAAAATAATTAAAAACTTGGTGATGTATCCCTATAAGCAAACAATAACTAATACCAATAATATTATTAGTCTTTTCTCTTCTCCTTATACTAGCGCTATGAGAAGTAACAAGGTAAAATTATCAGGAGAATTGTTAAGTAATCAAGAGAGTTACTTTGCCTTACAGGATCAAACTGCTTTAATCAAAACTCGTTATTTCCGAGTTAAAAATAATCCTTCTTTAGGAAGTCAGGTAAAAGCAATTGGTTGGTTTCGTCGTGGAGTAACTCCCTACCTAGACTTAATCGAACTTAAAATAGAAGATAAACTATATAAAAGTACCTATTATCTGGGTAATCTAAGCTTGGGTTTAGGTGCTCTTATTCTAGCTATATTAACTTTGTGGTTATAAATCTCTTAAACTGAGAAGTATAAAGGCTCAGACTTTGATTGATTCACCGCTGAATCATTAGTCATTTGATTGCTTAGAGAGTTTTTTTGAGTATAGTTAGGGTTGAGATGTTCAGTAATAGTAGCTTTTACTACTTCTGCTTTAACTGGTTTGTAAATTAAGGTAGAACAACCTGAGATCTTACCGCGAAATTGTTCGAGTAGATTTTGATGAGCAGTTAAAATAACGATAGGTAGTTCAGCAAATTGGGGAACTTTCCGTAACATCCCACATAGTTCATAACCGTTAACTTTGGGCATAATATAATCTAGAAACAGTAAATCTGGTTTATGCTTGAGTAAGATGTTAACGGCTCTGAGTTCGTCGGATATTGCTAAGAAACGATAACCACAGTCTTTGACAATAGTCTCCATGATTTGGCAGATAATGGGACTATCGTCTATACAAGCGATTAAAGGTACATAAGTATCTATCTCTTTGATAGGTGAGCTAAAATCTGATACTTCTACCAATTCAATCAATCCTGTATCTATGTAACCTTTTACTAAAGAGGTGAACTTGATCAGATTCTGTTGAGTTAATTCTAGACTTAACTCTCTAACAGTTTTTGTCCCATTAAGTAACTTAATCATCCCTGCAAAGGTTTTTTGGGGTACTTTTTGTTTTAATTCTTCTGGTTTAATGATTAAAGGTGCTGCATCAGGAGAGCGATCGGCTAATCTAGCTTTTTGCCACTCTTCCCATTCTTGCCAAGCTTCAGCGGTTATTTGTTCGGAATTAATTAAGGTTAAAGGACTAGAATACACTATATCTGGTTTATACTCAATTTTAACCTGTCTGGCTCTGGCGATATCAAATAAAATCTCTTTGACTTGGGCTGTAATAAATTGGTTGACTTGTTTAGCGTCTATTTTTCCTTGTTTGAGCCAAATATCTAGTAATTCATACTCCCAACATTGCTCAATCTGTAAATCACTCTTAAGTTGGGGATTGCGTCTAAGTTGTAAAAATTCCTCTTTAACTTGAGGTAGGTAAATACCAACCCACATTCAGCAGCCCCATAGATAAAATATAAAAGAAGTATAAAGCCAAAGA
>RECR01000012.1 GCA_007693955.1 Gloeocapsa sp. DLM2.Bin57 | reverse complement strand
ATCTTCCGAGTAACTACCTCAGCTGTCTTGTTTGTGATTGTTGGTGCAGGAATCCTTGTTGGTGGATTGGTTTAAAATCTTCTCTAATCAAAAACGATGATAATAGAGGTAGGATAAATCCTCCTTCTGTTTCATCAACCTGCGGATTTAAGATAAATTAAATGCTCAGCTTGCATAGAAAAAAGTAACTGATTACTGAAGTGAGGAAATTGTTGTTTTAAAGATCTATAACTAGGGTTAGGAGGATAAGAACCATCTAATAATCGCTTTATAATTGGCTGTTGATATTCTGAAAGTTGATAAGGTGAAAAATATCTTTTAAACCAAGCAGAGTAGATGCCATTAACTTCTTGAAAATCACGAACAGCAGGATGGATATTGACTGTAATTTTGTCTTCAATTTTTGGGCTGTATTCATCAAAATTCAGGGTTTTATTCAAGCAGATAACTTGCAAATTTAGTTGCCAGCCACGAACTAAAATATGATCCAAACTTTGGGGAATATCTACACCATTATCTAAGTCAAGATAAAGAGTTTGATACTTACCTAAATCTAAGTGCTTGATTTGAGTTCTAATTATAGCAACCAAAAGGTTATTCAACTTCTGAAAAGACTGACTATTTTCAAATAAATCAACGACAGGAGAGGGTTGATGACTAGCAATAAAACTTAGAAAATCAGAATGCACATAAGCACCTTCTACTGGACTTTGATCAGAGTCTAAAACTCTAATCGTAATGTTTTGAACGGTAGCAACAGTTTTAATAGATAATAATTTCATCAACCACTGTAACTTATTAATAAACGCCTCACTAATCATCTCGGAGGTTACGGGTTTCTCAATGGTATAATTTTCCGTAAGTAAAGAGAGTAAGACTCGCCAATTCATGGCGTTTTTACAAGGTAACGCACTCCAAATTAATGCGGCTAAAGTCCAATAAAAAAGCGTCTGCTTCCAAGACTGCTGGCATTCAAATAATTGAGCAACTAGTAAACAATAGTAAATATAATCAGCAGGTTGTTTAATTCCTTCTAACTGTTTAAACGCAGACTGAAAATGTTCTAAAGTACGATCATATTCTCTAAAATATCTGGCTAGACGACCCAGATTTAGTTCATTGGTATAATAAATGTTAGTTTGATAAAACTCTGGATGATCTTGATAATCTTTAATTCGTTTCTGAATAGCTAAAGCTTCTTGGGGTTGACCCTGCTTAAATTTCAGTAAAGCTAAAATATTTAACTTATACAAATCCTGGTAATCTTTAACTGTCAAGTTTTCATCAATTCCCGCTAGTGCAAAAAAATTAGCACTGGTTTCAACATTATTAAGCAAAAGGTTTGCATAACCTTTAATAAAATATAAACTAGGAAGATAAGCATTTGAATTCATAAACTCCGGAACAGCTTCTTCCACTATCTCTGGATATTTTTGCAGACCTAGTTGTTGACCAAGGCAAATTATAAATAACTTCGCTTGGTTTGAGGTATTTTTTTCACATTGAGTCAATGTTTTGAATAAATAAACTGCTAAATCTGTAGCTCCTGTCCTGAGAATATTGCCAATAAAATCTAAGATAAATTTATAGCTAAATTCATGATTTCGGTAATTAAGAAAGGAAAAATAGCTACTCTTAATTATTGCTTCATAAATATACTTTATATCTTTGATTGTCTCTTCCCCAAAATAGGGTATTTTCCTACCGTCAAAATCTTCTAATTTGTTGTAATCAAGTTTTTGAAATATAGGGGAATAATAATTCTCGAATATCTCTTGTTGATAATAAAAAGTTATTTCTGATTGACTGTACTGGTTCACATACCAAATAAAAGCCAGATTTTCTTCAGTAATATAACGATCAACTAAAAGATTAATCTTAACTTTCTGATTAATTTTAGCTGCTAATTTTTTTGCTTTTATTATGTTCGTATTTCCTAATGATTCTAGTCCATACCAAATATTTGTAGCATTATTTAAGTCATTAAAAACTAATTGATTAAACACATCCTGGATATACTGTTCACGCTCAATGCTACCAAGTTGTTGCAACAGTTCATAAGCAATATAAAAAGGACAGACTACCAATTCAGTTAAATCAATGCTAACATTTTGATTGTTATCAACAACAGACCAATCATATATTTTGCAAAAACTAATACTCATATACAAATTTACTTGAGGTAGAAAAATTAATTATTATTCATAATTATTCTGGATCTTGATTCAACATTTGCGAGCGTGCTTTTCGAGCTAGCTTTGACTTAATCAATTCAAATTCTAAAACTTGTGTATTACGCAGGTTGGCTTCTTTTAACCATTTTGAATAATATTGATCCATGGAGCAAGGAGTATTTTTTAAATGTTCTCTTAATAAGCTTTGAGTGTCAAGTTCTTTATCTACTTCTTCTTCAAGCAGAAAGGGATAAAATTCATTGATGAGTTGTTGCTGTTCCACCGCTTGTTTCAGGAATTTAACATACTTATTCTGTAAAATTAGTTCTTCAGTTAACAAACCCATGCTTCCTTGGGGACCATGCTTAGAGGCTAACCACCACTGCATTTTACGGCAAATCGCTTTTTGGTACATTAAATTCTCAAACCTTTCCCGATTAATATGGTTATCTTGAAGCCATTGCTCAAACGCTTCCTGTTTAAGTAAATTATGTTTTAACTGAAAACGGTGACTTTCTTCAGCAATTTGTTCAGGACTAACTTTAACTTCCAGAAAAGCGGCTAGAATCATAACTAAACCTCGATTGAGGGCACTAAAGTTGAGATTGCCAAAGTCTGAATCGTGTAAAGCATGATAATTTAGCACATCACCCTTGGTTATTTTAGTATCCCCTTCAATCAGGGAGGCTTCTTTCACAAATAAGGTTTGAAAAAGGCGAGTATTAGATAATTCAAAGTCAGGTTGAAAAGGTTCTAAATCTGAGGGCAACTCTTTGAGTAAATTCAATAATTCAATGGTGTCTTGGCGTTTGATGTCAACATAATGCTCTTTAAAATACTGTTGTATTTCGGCAATATCTGAAAATATCCCTTCCTCGACTGCTCCCGTAAAAATTGCGGTTCTGGTTCTTTTGGCAAAGTAAATCTCTTTGGCAAGCTTGAGCAGCTTTTCTAATTGAGAATCATCAATGATTCCATCTAATTTAGCCTGAAGCAAAGTTTCTCTAACATTAACCATAGGCTCTGTTAGAGTTCGAAATTCTCCATCACAATATTCGTGAATTAAAGCTACTTCGTCATCATCTAAAAATTCACCACTGGCAAATTTTTGATAAATTTTCCCTACTCCTTGCATTCCAAATGCTGATAGTTCAGAAGCTCTGATCGCTCCCATACTACTAGCGCCATAAACATGAACCCCCTGACTAAGGGCGAAGAGGATTTCTTTATGCCAGACAGAGGGTTTGGACAGAAATATACCATCAATCAAGGCGATAACTTTTGGTTTAAACTGGCAAACCATACCGACGATATCTCCTTGTTCGGCGGGGGGCACAAAGGTGGCATCAATAATTCTTTGTGCTTCTTTGACTGGCAATGAAGGTCCTAGATAGATTATAATCTCTTTGTGGTGTTTCATTTATAAAATTCCTCCGGCGGGCCTGTGGCTAACTTCTTGTTGCTCCTGGAAATAACTATTGGGAATTGGTAAATTCGGTGGACAATTTTCGACAACAAATTTTTTGGCTCTTCGTCTGGGGCGATAACCATAATAATGATAGCCTTCTAAACCCGGAACAATCACCTTGACCACGGCAATATCAATTTCAGTGGGGGATAAATCCACCACAATGACACTGTTTAAACCAGCTTTTTTGAGCTGATCGATTAGCAGGAATATATCCTCATTAAAGGTATGGCTAGTTTGATTTCTGTAATTCATTTTTACCAATTCGTTGTTGTTAGTAATAGTGTTTACTGACGATTGATAACGAAAACGATTGGCTTGATAAATATCCCTGAAAATATCATCTCTTGAGCCTGAGATAATGATAGTTCGGGATTGAATTGCTTCTGTTAGGGCTCGCAGGATAGCAATATGGGGATTGAGATGAGCTCCATAACCGTGAGAGATGCTCACAGTATTAGATTCAAGATCATATACATAGGCTTCAAATACTGGAACACCGATATCATTAGTACAGTCACAAACTATGGGTAGTAATTGTTTTGATGCTAATTGTTGACAGAGTTTTTGAATTTCTGTGTCATCAACTGTTGATAAGTCTATTTGGATTTTTTTCTTACCATAACAGTTAGCTTCGGTATGACAGGAAACTCCATCTCTTTCAATCACTTCATATAATCCCGAAATGACTGCTTCGAGAAAATGATTTCCTGATGCTAAACCATTAGAGCTCATGGTAAAAGAATAGGGACATTTAAGCTGATTGAGTATTCGAAAATCTAAGCTCACTGAGTGATGGGGGACTGCTACTTCTTCCTGATTGACAATATCCCAGCCTATCACCCAATCCTCGGGGCGATCGCTATTGAATAAGTGATGTTGACTAAATTCTATGTCTTCTAGGGCAATAACGTTAAAAGACTTTTGTACCTGATTATAACTAGCACCAATAATTTCTGGTTGAATATTTTCAGCACAATAAAGCTCGATGCTCTCCATGGCAGCTGAAACTAAAGCCGCTTCTAAATTAGTACTTTTCCCACTAGATTGAGTTAGGCTATAGCTGTTAGGTCTAATTGCAATGGTCACTGGTACGCCCACCCTATCTAAACCAGTAATATTTCCAAGTCTGGTTAAGACAATTTTGGGAAAATAGGGCTTGATTTTGGCAAGGGTTTCCTTGGGGTGTAAAATTCTATTGGAGTTCCCTAGGTCGTATTTTTTCTCAAGATAATATTGTTGACTTTTATAGGATATTTTTGGGGATTCTGTTTTAATTTCCATCTGCTTCTCATCAATTGTCTCTGATTGGATTGTTGGTACTTTTATCTTAAATTTCCCAACAATCCCTCTTAATTAACTTATTTTAGTTAGATGCAAGCTGCACCCAAACTAGCTGCCGCAGGACCAAAAATAGCACCCGCGGCCTCACCGGTTTTTGCCGCTGGACTGCCACCGGCGATCGCATCTAGCTGTTCGTCAGATAAATTGGGCATTTGTTCATGGTTTCTATAAGCCTCTGATATCTCATCTGTGGTAAACTCATAGCCTGCCGCTTTCGCTTCTGCCATTACTGACTCATGATTCCCCTTGTATTGCTCTACTTTAGCGCGGAAAGTTCCATCGCTAATCAACTTATCGATAAAAGCTGTAGCTTGTTCTAAAGACATCTTAATTTCTCTCCTGATTTAATTATTAACTTGGTTAGACTTGCCTAACTGTTTTAGGTTTGATTGTTAGTACTTTTGTCTTAAATTTCCCAACAATCCCTCTTAATTGACTTATTTTAGTTAGATGCAAGCTGCCATCGCCGCACCACCGACTGTTGCTCCAGCTGCGGTTGATGTCGACATGCCACCTGCGATCGCATCTAGCTGTTCATCAGATAAATTGGGCGTTTGTTCATGGTTTCTAT
>RECR01000011.1 GCA_007693955.1 Gloeocapsa sp. DLM2.Bin57 | reverse complement strand
CTTATATACAGAATCAAGATGAAATAAAATAAGGACGCGATTCATCTCACGCTTATTTGAGAAAATAAAGCTTGAGGCTTCTCGCGGTTAAGCTAAATTTACTCAATGGTTAGAGCAATTAGCGATCTCTTGGGAAGAATAACTATAACCAATTAGCCAGATTTTCCCATCCTAATCCCTTACGAATAATTTGCGGATCTTGATCATCGCTAAGGTCAAGAATTGTAGAAAATTCAGTACCTGATTCTAAATCGTCGTCGATAATTATATCTACTAAATTAGCGAGATTATCAAACAAGCGAGCTTTTTCTTGACCTAAAGTGGGTAAACTACCAGAATCATCGGCTAAATGAGCAGAAGTAGAAATAATCGGATTATTCAAAGTAGCCAATAAAGCTTGACAGATAGGGTGATTAGGTACACGAATACCAGTAGTTTTGCGCTTAGGATTGAGTACTAATTTAGGGACTAATTTAGTCGCGGGTAACAAAAAAGTATAAGGACCAGGTATTAAATGCTTCATAATTCGGTAAGCTTGATCTGTGACCACAGCATAGTCAGAAATATTCGAGAGAGAAGAACAACAAAAAGTCAAGGGTTTATCATTAGATAACTGTTTAATCTCTCGAACTCTTTTAATCGCTGTTTTTGATTCTAAGTCACAACCGATCGCATAAACGGTATCAGTAGGATAAAGCATAATTGCTCCTTGTTTGAGAGCATTTACGATTTCAACAAGGCGACGAGGTTGAGGATTTTCAAAGTGTAACTGGTATATATTAGGCATAATTAATGATGAAAATTGCTTATTTACAATGTCCTACGGGAATAGCTGGAGATATGTGTCTAGGAGCATTAGTAGATTTAGGTGTACCCCTAGAATACTTAACAATACAGCTAAAAGAGTTACTCAATACAGATGAATATCGTTTAAGTGTAGAAAAAATTACTCATCAAGGTCAATCAGCTACCAAAGTAAATGTAGAATTACGGCAAGAAAAGTCCACACCAGCGAGACATCTAGACACAATTACTCGATTGATTCAAGAGGGTAACCTGTCTCCAAGGGTGAGAGAATGGAGTTTAGCGGTATTTGAAAAATTAGCTATAGCCGAAGGTTTAGTACATGGTGTTCCCCCAGAAAAGGTACACTTTCACGAAGTAGGGGCTATAGACGCGATTGTTGATATTGTGGGTACTTGTTTAGGCTTAGATTGGTTAGGGATAGAAAAATTATACTGTTCTCCTCTACCTGTAGGGGGTGGAAATGTGAAAGCAGCTCATGGTATTTTACCTATTCCTGCACCCGCGGTGCTAAAATTATGGGAATCCCGTCAAGTACCAGTTTATAGTAATGGTATCCAACAGGAGTTAGTTACTCCTACAGGTGCAGCAATTGTGGTGACTCTAGCTGAAGCTTTTGGGGAAATACCCTCTATGAATGTTATTCAAGTGGGTTTAGGTGCGGGAACAAAACAACTACCTCTACCTAATATTTTACGTCTGTGGCTAGGGATACAAACTTCTGCTAGTTATCCTCAAGAATCTATTGCTGTGTTAGAAACTCAATTAGATGACTGTAACCCTCAAAGCATTGGTTATCTGTTTGAACGTTTGTTCGCTGTTGGTGCATTAGACGTGTTTACTCAGGGGATAGGGATGAAAAAATCACGTCCTGGAGTCTTATTGACGGTTATTTGTCCACCTCCTTTGATTACTACTTGTGAGGAGATTATCTATCAGGAAACCACTACTCTGGGGATTCGTCATCAAATCCAACCGCGCAGTCTTTTGCGTCGTGATTGGGTTTCTCTAGACACAGAATTAGGGAAAATAAGAGTTAAAATAGCCAGACATGAACAACAGATTATTAATGTCCAACCAGAGTATGAAGATTGCGCGGCGATCGCTCGTCAACATAATCTACCCTGGTTAGAAGTGTATCAGATAGCGTTAAATACCTGGCGCGATCATGCAAAAACTTAAACCCTATCTTAGATGGGTGATTCTCGGTGTAACCCTCTTCTTTCTACTCAACACTGTCAAAAACCATTGGCAAGAAGTTACCCAAATTGATTTAGAATCTCTAAAATGGGGTTATTTAGCGATCGCTTTTCTAATAACTTTTTTAGCTCATGGTTGGTCCGCTTGGGTATGGAGTTGGATCTTATCTGCTTTTAATCAACCTCTTTTGGGTTTAAAAGCGATTAGGGTTTATTTAATCACCAATATTGCGAAATACTTACCCGGGAATGTTTGGCATTTTTATGGTCGCATTAAGGCGATCGTTCATGCAGGAGGAACAGCAACCGTAGCTAGCGTAGTAGTATTATTAGACCCTTTATTAATGGCAGCAGCAGCTTTATTAATGGCTATTTTCTCAGGAATTGGCACAATTTGGCTACAATTATTGAGTTTAGTTGTGGTGTTAATAGGTATTCACCCTTTGATACTCAATCGAGTTATTCACTATCTTAGTCGTCTTAAGGGTAACCCAACTTCTGTGGGTTTAAAATCCTATCCCTGGTTATTATTACTCGGTGAGTGGGTTTTTGTCTTGTTACGCGGTGTGGGATTTATCGGGGTAGTAATAGCTTTTATGAATATTAATATCTCCCAAATTCCCTATTTACTCAGTGTGTTTAGTTTAGCCTGGTTATTGGGATTAGTTGTACCTGGTGCACCAGGAGGATTGGGAGTATTTGAGGCTACAGCGGTAGCTGCTTTAAATCCTACAGAATTTCCCCCTGGGATAGTTTTAGCGATAGTCGCTGTATATAGACTAATTAGTATTTTAGCAGAAGCGATCGCCGCAGGTTTAGCTTTGATAAGGATAAAATCTTAACCCAAATATAACCTGACTCATTTAAGCTAGGAAACGGTTACAACCTGCCGAAAGTGAGAACTCATGAAATTACAGCGTAGAGAATTTATTCTATTTTTTGGTGCAGCAGTAGGAACAACTCTATTGCGTGGTCCTTCTTTTGCTAATAACAGCAATACTCCTGTTACCCTAGCAGCTAACCTACCCGAGGGTATTACTTTTCAACCACTTAAACTAGCCTTACCTCTAGGTATAGAAGGTATCAGCCCTGCAGAACAAATACAAGCTTATCAAACCTACACCGTAGTAGATGACTTAATTGTACCCGAAGGCTTTAGCTATCAAGTCATCGCTAGTTGGGGAGATAGTTTAGGTAATTCCCGCGTTGGCTATAACAACGACTATTTAGCCTTTATTCCCACAGGTGATAACGAAGGTTTCCTCGGGATAAACTTTGAGTATATCAGTGGTGAAGCTTGGATGGATACTTATCAAATGGTCATAGGTGAAGAATTACCCTTTACTGAGGTGATATCCGCTTTAGCAAAACAAGAAGGGAATAAAATCAACGCTTATGCTTTAGCAGACAACGATCCTCTCAAACAACAAATTAAACTTATTTCTAAAGAAGCCTTAATTGATTTAGGGATAGGGGTAATGTCTGTTAAACGCAACCCTGATGGAACATGGTCTCGAACCAATTCTCAAGCCGATCGCCGTATCACAGGAATTTTAGCATTAGATAATGGTAAATATACCAAAGCTACAGGACCGGGAATAATTGTTTTTAACAAACAAGACAAATTGGGTTATGACGATAACCTCGGTGAAAATATCGTCGGTAGTTTTAGTAACTGCGCTGGTGGGAAAACCCCCTGGGGGACATTCTTTAGCGCTGAAGAAAACTTTCAAGATCAAGTACCCGAAGGTGTCAAAGCTGATGGTTCATCCTTAGATCCAGGTGAGAAACCCTTTCAAATTGGAGATGAAGATCTCTATGGAATCGGTAACGTGTTTGGTTTAGCAGGGAATAAATACGGTTGGATGGTAGAAGTTGACCCCGCTAATCCTGATGACTACGGAATTAAACATACTTGGTTAGGACGTTTTCGTCATGAAGCAGTAGCAGTCAGAGCAGTAAGCGATCGTAAATTAGCGGTATATTCAGGATGCGATCGCCGTGGTGGACACCTCTATAAATTTGTCTCTGCAGAAACAGTAAGCAATCCTCAAGATCCTCAAAACTCCCGTTTATTTAGCGATGGTATGCTTTATGGGGCTAAATTTAATTCCGATGGAACGGGTGAATGGATACCTCTAAAACCCGATACCCCCATCAATCCCGTTTTACCTTCTGAGGTAGTAGGTAGAGATGGTGAAGGAATGGTCCCCTTACCCAACCCCGATCGCGCTACAGGTGGCTTTACTCGCTTTACCAGTGATGCAGAAGTAGGTGTATATCAAGAGAAATTTAAAACCCTCGGTGACCTCTATGTAGGTACAGAAGCCGAAAAACAAGGAGCTATCCTAGTTGATGCTCACTTTGCCGCTAATGCTGCAGGAATTACCTGTACAGCTCGTCCCGAAGATACAGAAGTAACCGCAGATGGTACTCTGTTCGTGGCATTTACTTCCGAAACTCCAGGAAGTGACGGTGGACCACATAAACACATGGTGCAAAATCCCCAAGATCCCAATATTCCCCTAGAATATGGCTGGATTTTACGTCTTCAAGAAGATAACCAAGACCCCGAATCTCTGACTTTTACTTGGGCTGCGATCGCTCTCGGTGGAGAACCCTATCTAGATGGTATGGGTTTTGCTAACCCCGATAACCTAGCCATCGATCGCCAAGGTCACCTTTGGATGGTTACTGATATGTCCACCAGTTCTCATAATCAACCTGTACCCGCAGGCAGAACCAAAGACGGTAACCCCTTGACTCAAGAACAGTTACGTGGTATATTCGGTAATAATACCGCTTGGTGTATCCCTCTTACAGGTGCTAATGCAGGAAATGCTTACCCCTTTGCCATCGGACCTATGGATACAGAAATCTGTGGTCTAGAATTTAATCCCGAGGAAACCGCTCTATTTTTAGCGGTTCAACACCCCGGGGAATATAATAGCATTCGCAAGGATTTTGCCTCAGAAACCCGAGAATTTGCCTTAAAAACCACTGATGGTCAAGAATTTGTCCAAAAACGGGAAGTTCCCATTGGTTCTAATTGGCCCAGTAAACAAGCCAATCAACCCCCTCGCCCCTCAATTGTAGTGGTTAGACGTCTAGATAATCAAAGTATTACCTAATGGGAGTGCGGGTGGAGTTATTAACATAGACTAATAATTCCACTCGCGGTATTAATTTACGGGTACGGCAGGACTCGAACCTGCGGCTCGCTGCTTAGAAGGCAGCTACTCTATCCACCTGAGTTACGTACCCTAGAAAAATTAACAACTTTTTGATTATAGCATTTTTTTCAAAAAAATAACAACTAATTACTTAGGGTCTGCTGAAAAAGTAAGTCTTGGTGAGGAGATGGGCAAGAGGAAGCAAATATTTATACTAGTGACATACTCCTACACCGAATCAAAGATTACGCTGTAGGCTTCTTATCTTTCACCTTAAGAGATGATTGACCGTTTTTGAGTGAGGCGATGCCCATCCCCACTTTTTTAATTA
>RECR01000010.1 GCA_007693955.1 Gloeocapsa sp. DLM2.Bin57 | reverse complement strand
TTGGGTTTACTCAGTAAATTATAGTCCCGATGGTAACTATTTAGCTAGTGGTAGTAATGATGGTACTATCAAAATCTGGTCTATACAAACAGGAAAGGAAATACGTACTCTAAGGGATGGTTTTAAGTGGATTAACTCAGTAAATTATAGTCCCGATGGTAACTATTTAGCTAGTGATAGTAGTCAGAATATCAGAATTTGGAATGTCGATAGCAACAATTAGTTAGGATTATGAGTGGGCAAGATCCGCGTAGCAGTAAGCGTAGCAACCTTAATAAAGCGTTCTACTGATTTACTTTCTTAGGGTTTGCGATGGCTTCGCTGACGCTCGCCATGACATAAAGTAATAGACACTTTAATTCGTAAAACCATTTTGGAGGAGGTATTCTGTGAAACTTAAACAATTATTAACGTAAAAACGAGAGGGAATTATCTCATGGGGTGACGAACGACCTAAAAGTAGAATGAGCGAATGAGCGAATGATTTTTTCATTATTTATACTGGAGTGCGAGCATCTTGCTCGCTTATACTTGATTTTTGCAGTCAAAAAACCTCTACTAGCTCAAAAAAAACTTTTCCTCAACCAAAGTTACCGTAAGAATACTGGTGGAAGATTTAAAATTAATTATTGTTTTAGTAAGTAGATCAGCTTAATTAAACTTAAAATGTCATTGCGCTGCCGCAGGCTCTGCGTAGCACATGGAGCGCAGCCGATAGAAGCAACCGCAAGATCTTTAGGCTGAAGATTGTTATTAATTATATTAACGTTTATTTAGGGCTACCTACTTAGAGTTAATTTTACAGGAGCTAGATCAAAGTATTGCCTCATTCTTAATTCTTAATTCGCGCATTTCCCTCTTCTCTGCGCCTAGGTTCATAAATAAATTATCTTGAGATTTAGAAAGAACATATAAACCACCATCACCACCTCTACCAATGCGCAGAAATTCATCTAAATAAGTAATGGTAAAAGTGGGTATTCTGCCTTGGGGGTTACGAGCATCTACTTCCTTAAAAGGGGTCAATTTAGGAGTAGAAACACCTGCTAATTTAGTAATAGCTAGATAACGTTTTAAGAATTGAATATTTAACTTATTATCGGGTAAACCAGAATCATTTTTAGCTGCGGCAAAAACAGCGGTAACTAAGACAAATCCTGATAGTAAACCGAGTTTATGTTCAACAAAAGCTTGATTTAAGAAAGAATTAGAAGCAACGTCAATAACTTGATAAACTTTAGCTACTTGAAAACCGAATTTTAAACGAGTCAAAGAGCGAATTTCTCGGGAAGTAGAATAGTGTAATAACCAAACCCCATTGAGTAGTTCTGGTTTATATAACAGAGGATAGAGATAAGGGTTTTTAGCCTCTAAACTTTGGGCTAAAGATTCGATTTTAGCTGCATCTGTTGGGTTTAAGCCTACATCGGTTAAGGGTGCACCTAATTTAGCTTGACTAGTAGTTTTTAATTGTTCGATAGTAGAGAGGAGAGTTTCTGATTCGTTGAGAGTAAGATTAGTTGTCATGGGTTAGCGCTTCTACGATGGTAAGGGTATTAGTTTTGAGCATTTTGATATAGGTATCAGCTTCACTCCCTGGAATACCCAGAGAGTCAGAATAGAGTTTACCTGGGGCTAATTTTACTCCCGCTTCACTAGCGACGGTTGCAATTAAACTAGGGTTAATAGTGGTTTCAGCAAAAATCGCTTTTACCCCTAGAGTTTTGATTTCTGTGACTAGATTTTGCAGAGTTTGAGCGCTAGGTTGTTCTTCGGTGCTGATACCAATCAGAGTACCTGCTACTGGTATATCATAAGCTTGGGCATAATAGCCAAAAGCATCATGAGTGGTAATTAAAAAGCGTTGCTCTTCGGGAATGGTAGCGATTTGTGCTTTAATCCATTCGTGGAGTTCTTCTAATTCTGCGGTGAGTTGCGCT
Source organism: Gloeocapsa sp. DLM2.Bin57 (assembly GCA_007693955.1). Classification (NCBI taxonomy): domain Bacteria; kingdom Bacillati; phylum Cyanobacteriota; class Cyanophyceae; order Chroococcidiopsidales; family Chroococcidiopsidaceae; genus Gloeocapsa; species Gloeocapsa sp. DLM2.Bin57. The sequence continues at coordinate 3,560 of RECR01000010.1, read as the reverse complement.
GCATTAGCGGTAAATTCTGCAGCATTTTCAGGAGATAAAGCGATCAGAGTATCTCTAATGGCGTTAACCATGATTATACCATTAGCTGCGTTTCCCCAAACGTGAGGATCAGGAACTTTATTACCTTCTTCATCGATTTCTAAGGGGGGTACTCTTTCTCCTACGGCTAATTTTTGTGCTTGTATTCCCGTTGCTTCGATAAGTCTGATTAAAGCGGGTTCAAGGTTATAACCGTTATAGATAATCAAGTCAGCTTTTTCGATTAATGCTACGTCTCTAGGTACTGGTTCATACAAATGGGGGTCATCTCCTGGTTTAAGGATTCCCCTATGTTCGATCGCTTCTCCCCCAATCGTTTCAGTTAAGTCAGCGATAATCGTATTGGTGGAGACAACCAGGATTTTATCTGAGGGGATAGTTTCACTTTGACAACCCGTTACAGAGATTCCTAGTAAAGTTAGCCCTACTACTAAGGAAGTAAATAGTTTCATTGGTTTTCATAATTTTTTCATAAAGTTTATCATAATTTTTTCATTTTTGGCTTATGCTAGAAGAAAGGGTTAATTAACAAGATTATGAATAGTCACAAAATCAGAGTCAATCATCTATCGGTAGAATATAGAAAAGTTCAAGCCTTAAGTGATGTTAGTTTAGAAGTCTTACCAGGAAAAGTCACAGGGTTAATCGGTCCAAATGGCGCGGGGAAAAGTACTCTGATTAAAGCAATGTTGGGTTTAATCCCTTCAAGTCTCGGAGAAGTAATTTATGACAATCAACCCTTAAAACAACAACTGAGTAAAGTTGCTTATGTTCCCCAGCGATCGCAAATTGATTGGACATATCCAGTGACGGTGTGGGATGTAGTCATGATGGGAAGAATTAGACAAACTGGTTGGTTAAGAGGATTTTCTGCTAATAGTAAAAATAAAGCCAAAGAAGCGTTGATGAGAGTAGGTATGAGTGCTTATCAACATCGACCTATTGGTCAATTATCAGGTGGTCAACAACAGAGAGTATTTCTCGCGCGTTCCCTTTGTCAAGGGGGAGAGATATTTCTCTTTGATGAACCTTTTGTAGGGGTAGATCATCGCACCGAAGAGATTATCTTTGAGATTTTCACCGAATTAGCACAAGAGGGTAAAATAGTTTTAGTAGTTAATCACGATCTAGGAGAATCGATCACTAATTTTGATGAACTTATCTTGTTAAATAGAGAAGTGATAGCTTACGGCGATCGCGATTTGGTTTTACAAGCAGAAAACCTCGAACGCGCTTATAGTGGTAGAGTGAAATTTTTTAACCTAGAGGAATATTATGACGACAGAAGAACTCAATATAGATAATATCTTAGATGACGAGGAAGATACTAACCCCATTAGTTGTAAAGACACCATTGAAACTGTGATTAGCAGTATGGAACAAAATGACAGTGCGATGGTAAAACAAACAGAAGATGGTTATCTGTGGAAATTCCAGTATGGTACAGTGGAAGTCTTTGTCCAGTTAACGGGAGAAACCGAGGAAGATTTACTAACAGTTTGGTCAACTGTGTTAAAATTACCCGCTAATAATGAACCAGAATTAATGCGTCATTTGTTAGAGATGAATTGGTCGGGAACTTTTGAGACTTGTTTTAGTATATTTAATGATAGTATAGTACTTTCAGTTCAACGCACTATAGCTGATTTAAACCCAGGGGAAATTTCTCGCGCTATTACCTTAGTAGCAACTATCGCTGACGATAATGACGAACTTCTCCAAGCCAAGTATGGCAGCCAATAATTTCTGTAGCTAAAATTTAGGTAAATTTAGAATTTAGAATGGGTGAATTTAGAAAAAATAATTAATTCTTCATTCTTAATTCTTCATTCCCCTTTTGCCTTTAATAACTATGAGCAAAACAATTCAACAAATCAAAAAAGAACTAGACAAAATAGAGGAAAAAGTTAGCTTAACGGGTGAAGAAATATACAAAGCATATAAGGATTATCTAAACTTATTGATTCAGGTAGTAGCTAAGCAATTTATCTTAGCATCCTACCAAATTTGTACTCAGATTTATCCCGAAGCTTTCTTAAAAATATCTTTTAGTCAAAGAGAACATCTGCAACAACAACTCAGAAAAATAAGTCAAGAAAACTTCCAAGATTTACTAGATTATTTTAGTTCAGAAGAAGATACGCTGAATATTCGCAATCCAGGAGAATTAGCAGATTGGTTAGATAATCTCGAAGCTTCTTTAGTCTTAAAATTAGAAGAGATCTCAAAATTAGGGAATAACTGTTTACAAAAAGTAGGTATTTTACCAGAAGATATACCAGCAAAAATCATTGCTATGGCGATGGAAGCAGAAGAAAATCTACCAAATATAAATAGTTCACCCAATTTATTAAATATTTTAACAGAGAAAGAAAATAATATTAGTCAAGTGACGGTCTTAAGATTATCTTTAATAGAGATAGAATTTAGTGAGAGTAATTTGACCACTCAAAGGAATAAAATCAGAACAATTAAACAAGAAATTAAGCAACTAGAACAAAAATATCAAAGACAAATAAAAGAATTAGCCATCGCTGAAGCAGAAACAGCCTGGCGATCGAGTTGGCATTTATAATAACTTATTAACTCGACGTAAAATTTGTCCCGCGAGAATTGCTCCCCCAAAACCATTATCAATATTAACTACACCTACACCAGCAGCACAAGAATTAAGCATAGTTAATAGAGGTGCGATACCACCAAAACTAGCACCATAACCAATACTAGTGGGAACACCAATCACGGGACAATCAACAATACCTGCGACTACACTAGGTAACGCTCCTTCCATACCCGCTACTACTACTAAAACGTCTGCTTCCTGTAGAATATGACGATTACTAAAAAGACGATGTATTCCCGATACTCCCACATCCCAGAGACGCAAAACAGTAAACCCGCAAAGTTCTGCTGTTACCGCTGCTTCCTCAGCTACGGGTAAATCAGCAGTTCCTGCGCTTAAAATGCCAATTTTGCCCTTATACTTGGTTTTCAGCTGTCCTAACGCGCAAATACGGGCTTGGGGATAATATCTTAACCCCTCTACCTCTGCTTGTAATTGTTCAGCGACAGTAGAATCTATACGAGTAGCCATGACTAGAGGCGATCGCCTAATCATGTTATGGATAATAGCAATTAATTGCTCTAAGGTTTTTCCCTCTCCCCAAATTACTTCAGGAAAACCTGTTCTTAATTGACGATGATGGTCTATTTTAGCGAAATCCCCCACAGTTTCAAAACTGAGGTTTTTAAGTTGCGCAAAGGCTTGATCTGGGCTAACTTCTCCTCTGGCAACCGCTTTGAGTAATGTTTCGATAACGTCTGGTTCGCTCATGTGGGGGCATGTAATTACAATTTCTATCTGTCTATGATAGCATTATCTTTAAGGTGAATTCGGTATTAGGTATTAGGTTTTATTATTGCCATACAATACACTCCCGTCTCCCCCTCTCCCCCTCTCCCCTGCCTCACAAGTGTAGGTTTTTTACAGAAAAGTTATCATGAGGTAAGACAAGGGAGAC
>RECR01000009.1 GCA_007693955.1 Gloeocapsa sp. DLM2.Bin57 | reverse complement strand
GGTTTACCCATTCTTACTTGACCATTCAGGGCGATTTTAGCTAATTTTTCGGTATCTTGGTAGAGAGATTGGATAATTTTACCTATCTCGGTGGGGTTTTCTACTAGTATTAATGATTCTCCTAAGAAAGGATTCAAATTGGCAAGAATACCCAGTATTTCTGAATTATTCTCAATAGCTCGGAAGTGATTGAGTTTTTTAATTTGGGTTGAGCCAGTTTTCTACTTTTAAATCGGGAACACGGGAAAATTCACGAACATTATTCGTAACTACGGTTGGACTTAGATTGAGTGCATGAGCCGCAACTAATAAATCATTACCACTTATGGGCGTTCCTTTATTTTCCAAATAAGTACGAATTTTAGCGTAATCATATTCGACGTTTCTCGTTAGTGATAATACAGGAATTAAGATAGACTTTTAGCTATAGTTGCAGATGCTCCCGGTTTACCCATTCTTACTTGACCATTCAGGGCGATTTTAGCTAATTTTTCGGTATCTTGGTAGAGAGATTGGATAATTTTACCTATCTCGGTGGGGTTTTCTACTAGTATTAATGATTCTCCTAGGAGTTGTTGTTGTTTGCGCGCGAAAAATCGGGTATATTGTGGTCCAGGTCCGGGAATGGCGATCGCTGGTTTTCCTAGTCCAATAAATTGTTCTGTTGCTGTTCCCGCCATTGCTATAGCTATTTGTCCTCTGACTAAACAGGTGCTATATTTTTCTTGTGTTAGGGCTATAATTGCTTGTTTTTGTCTAAATATACGGGCTTTTGATGCTAAAAAGTCTATACTCTCGGTTGTTTTTTGCCAAGGGTGATTCAGTAAAATTGTCTCTAGGTTATCTAAATCAACTGTAGGGGCGATCGCTGCTAAAAATAATAAGGGTTCTTCTGTTAAGGTGTTAATTACACTATCTACACCCTGTAAAATCATTGACCAGTTAGTTTCTGCTTCGGGTGAGCGTGAACCTGGTAAGAGTACAATAGTTGTGGTTGGGTTGATTGGTTTACTTATATCCTCAAAGATATCCATCATGGGGTTACCATAGTCAAAAACTTTAATGGGATATCTAGCTAGATTTTTAGCGGTTAGACTATCCCTAGGATATACCCCTAAGCAACGGGGAGATTGCATTAACCAACGTTCCCAAGGATAATAGATTGACCCTTTTGATGCTTGACTTAGATAATAATCAGATTTGGCTGTACCGATAAAAGCATATTTAATACCACTCTTCCAAGCAAAGAATAGGGGTAAAATATCCCCTACTGCTAAGATGAGTAGATTAGAGTCTTGTTGCTGTTTGACCCATTGTTTCATCTGTTGATATTGTTGGAAGGTTAATCCGAGTAAACCACTTTGTAAGTCTTGCCACAGTTGGTTATGATCCATATAGATAAACCCTCCTGATGGTAAGGTTTCTGTTTCTCCAATTAGGGGTATCTCAGCTAATTGATAGGCTTTTCCTTTTCCTACTAGGGGTAACGCTGCTATTTCTACTCCTGTTTGGCGCAAATGCTTTAAGATATTAACTGCGATCGCATCTTCTCCATGACCATTGCTTAAACATAGTATTTTTATGGTAATTTTTGTCATCACTATTAATTTAATTATTACCTTATTTAATTTTTATTTGGCTTGGAAAATTTGGCGATTTTATCTATTTTTAAGCAAGTTTAACGCTAGTTTATCTACTCTTGAGCAACCTTTACAGTCTTTTTTAAAAACTGCACCTATTTGGTTAAATACTAGTTACACTTACACTCATTCTCTCCATAGTAAATACCAAAAAATCGCTAAAATTTGTAATCTTACAACCCAATTATGGTTTTTATCGCGAAGATTTATTCTCTAACCAATTCATTACTTTCTCTCCTAATTTAGTTTGATTGAGTCTATCTATTTCTCTAATTCCTGTTGGACTTGTGACGTTTACTTCTGTGAGATAATCCCCAATAATATCTATCCCCACAAAATATAAACCATCAGCGCGTAATTTTGGTCCTAGATATTGACAAATTTCTAAATCTCTGCTAGTAATTTCGCATTTTTCCACTCTTCCACCTACTGCCATATTACCGCGGAATTCTTTACCTGTAGGAACACGATTAACAGCGCCAATGGGTTCACCATCTAGTAAGATAATTCTTTTATCGCCTAGTTTGGCTTCAGGTAGATAATTTTGCACCATGATTGGTTCTTGTCCCTGTTTAGTGCTAATCTCAATCAGAGAGTTAAAATTGCGATCGCTATTGGTTAAAAATAAGATACCTTCTCCTGCTTTTCCTCCTAAAGGTTTAATTACTCCTGCTTCTTTAGTTTCGAGAAACTCTCTAATCACTTGTTTATCTTGACTAACGATGGTTTCGGGAATGACTTCTGTAAACTGTAAAGCGTACATTTTTTCATTAGCGCAGCGAATTCCCCCAGGAGAGTTAATTACCAGAGTAGGTGATTTAACTAAGTCTAGGATATAAGTAGCGTAGAGATAGGATACTGTCACGGGAGGATCTTTGCGCATAAACACTGCGTCCATTGCTCCTAGGGGTTTCATCTCTCCTTTATGGATGTGATACCAGGGATCAGGAATCTGATAGCGATCGCCTACTCTGGTTACAGGTTGTAGCTCTACTGATTGTAAAAACCCCCAAGCTTCCCCTTTCACTACGGATAATTCTGAGGTGGAGGTAATCCAAACTTTATGTCCGAGGATTTGTGCTGCTTCCATTAGAGCTACACTGGTATCATGTCCTGGATCTAAACGGGAAATGGGGTCAATAATAAAGGCTATATTCACAGGGTTATTATTCCTAGTTTTGACAATTTTACCCCAACTGTACTAAGACAATTAGGGTATTTTTGAGATACTAAGCTGCTTGTTGTAAGAGTGGATCTAATCTTCCTTGACTTTCCAGGGAGTAGATATCGTCACAACCGCCAATATGTTGTTCATCGATGAAAATTTGGGGAACGCTAGTACGTCCATTAGCGCGATCGCTCATTTTTGCTCTACCTTCTTCATCCCCATCTAAGCAATATTCTGTAAATTCTACACCTTTTTGATTTAGTAGGGCTTTAGCGCGGATACAAAAAGGACAACGACTCCAGGTATAAATTTCAACTTTTGCCATGGTTTTTACTGTAATTATTAAGTTATATTTCATTTTAACCTGATTTTTGTCTATTGTTAATTATGTTGTTTAGATTATCTGTGAGTTTTTTAGTTGGTGTAGTTTTCTATTCAGGATTTGCTCAAGCACAAACCCAAAACCAAGCTACCCAAGAAGCAAAAGCAATTAACCTAGTAAGGGATATAAATAAAAGGGTAATATCTTCTGATCAGGACCTAAATGAGTTTTATA
>RECR01000008.1 GCA_007693955.1 Gloeocapsa sp. DLM2.Bin57 | reverse complement strand
TAATTAAAAAAGTGGGGATGGGCATCGCCTCACTCAAAAACGGTCAATCATCTCTGAAGGTGAAAGACAAGAAGCCTACAGCGTAATCTTTGATTCGGTGTAGGAGTATGTCACTATCCTGAAAAAATTGTACTTCGAGAAAGTAAATAGGTAAATCGGGTTGAGAAGGAAGAAAAACCCCATCAATCCTAAAAGCAATTTGTTTAACTTCTACTGAGGAGAATTGATAAAGGTGAGCCACCTCAGTAGGTGAGTTAATCAGTTGAAATAAGAAAGGGGGATAGGTTTGAAATAATCGATAAAAGATAGTGTCAGTTTTCACCGCTGTTGTAATTTACGTCGTAGTTGATCTAAAGCGTAATTGACACTGAGATAACGAATAGTTTCTCTATCTTGATTAGCGCCAAAACGAGACACGAGACAATCTACCTGATTATTTGGACTAGCAAAACCAAAGCAAACTAAACCCACTGGTTTATCTAGTGTTCCTCCCGTTGGTCCGGCTATTCCTGTTACGCTTAAACCCCAATCAGTTTTGAAGCGTTGTTTAACCTTGATAGCCATTTGTTTAGCAACTACTTCACTAACCGCGCCAAATTCTGCTAAATCTTGGGGATTGACTCCTAAAATTTCGGTTTTAATTTCGTTAGCGTAAGCTATTACCCCACCCATAAAATAACTGGAACTACCAGATACAGAGGTTAGAAGTTCTCCAATACCTCCTCCTGTACAAGATTCAGCAACGCTAAGGGTTTCTTGTCGTTGAATTAGTAGGTTTCCTACCACTGATGCTAAGGTATCTTCATCTGCGCCAAAATAATCATTTCCGGCGATCGCGATAATTTCTTGGGCAATTGGTTGGATAATATTATTAGCTATTGCTGGTGTAGCTGCCTTAGTAGAAATTCGTAATTTAACTTCTCCTAAAGAAGCATAGGGAGCTACAGTAGGGTTAGTTAGGTCAAAAAACTTGTTGACTTTGACTGCTAGATTGGATTCTCCGATACCGCGGAATTTTAAGACTCGACTGTAGATGATTTCTTTACCCCAACCTTGAGTTTTTAGGTAAAGTATGGCTGTTTCTTGCCACATTGCTTTCATTTCCCGAGGAACACCAGGAAAGGTAAGAATAGTTATACCGGGTTGAGGTTGCCAAATCATACCAGGGGCTGTACCGACTGGATTAGGTAAAATTTGTGCTCCTTGGGGTATTAAAGCTTGTTTAGCGTTATTAGGACTCATTTCTCGCCCTCTAGCTGCGAATTTAGCTTGAATATCACCTAAGATTTCTGGATGTTCTACTAAAGGGGTTTGAAAAAAGGCGGCGATCGCCTCAGTGGTAAGATCATCGGGAGTAGGTCCTAATCCACCTGTAAAAATTAAAATTGAGGAACGTTCACAAGCTATAGCGATCGCTTTTTGCAATCTTTGTATGTTATCACCTACTATAGTTTCATAATAATGGGGAATCCCGAGATTAGCTAATTCTTCGGCTAAAAACTTAGCATTAGTATTAACTATATTACCCAATAGTAATTCTGTGCCAACACAAATTATTTCTGCACTCATAAAGCAATCAATGTTAATATCAAGGATAAAATTTAGAAGTTTATTAAGCCTATGAGCAAGGTTTTAGTCTTAAATGCTTCCTACGAACCGCTCAATATTACTAGTTGGCGTCGAGCGGTGGTTTTATTACTGAAAGGAAAAGCGGAGCGGCTTGAGCATAACGGTGTACAAGTTTATCATGAATTTCCCCTTCCCACAGTGATTAGGTTATTATACTATGTCCGAGTCCCTTATAAAGAAATTCCTTTAACTCGCCGCAATATTCTAGAACGAGATCGCTCTTGTTGTCAATATTGTAGTTATAAGGGAGAACAATTAACCCTAGATCACGTTATACCCCGTTCTCGTGGAGGTGGTGATACTTGGGAAAACCTAGTTACCGCTTGTGTTCGTTGTAACGTCAAAAAAGGTAACCGCACCCCTAAAGAAGCCAACATGATGCTCAAAACCCAACCGAGAAGACCATACAGTAGTCTTCACTTTGAAATTGCTAAATGTACTAGGGGTAACGTCAACCAGGAATGGAAAAAATATGTTATTGGTATCTAGTCTCCCTGCTTAATTTCCAAGCAGGGTTTAATTTTACATCTTTGGAGGAATGAATCTTGAATCGTCAGGTTAATTGTGCAGTAGATTGCGTTAATGGTTGTATCTTAGGTGAATCTTGTCCCCATCTTGAACATTTAGCTCAAGCGAAGGAATTTATCAAGGATACATCATTAGACAAAATGCTAGAAATAGCTGAAGCAGCTAGGTTAAAAAAATTAACTGAACCCCCTAAATGGGTGTTACCAGATGATTTTTAAGCATTATTTAAGGGCTTGAGTTCAACAAGCCCTATTATTTTTTAACGTTGGAGATTTTCAATACCGCTGAGAACTTCAGCTGATGATATGCGATCGCCTTGTTGAATTTGATCTACCACTTCCATGCCTTCAGTTACATAACCAAATACAGCGTAACTACCATCTAAAAATCCTAAATCAGCTAGAGCAAAATAAAACTGAGCCGAAGCACTATCAGGCATTTGAGAACGAGCCATAGCTACTGCACCACGACGGTGGGGTAAAATCGGCGTTGCTTTGATAGTTTTGCCATAAGTTGGCTCTGTACTATTTTCAGCTTGAATTTCTAGGGGTATATAACGAGGTTTGCCCGTAGCGGGATCAATAAAACTCCCTGTGCCTAGATTACTAACAGGTACACTGGGGTTTTTACCTTGGGGGTCGCCACCTTGTACTACAAAAGGTTGAGGTTCTCTAACTACCCGATGAAAGACTAAACCATCATAAACTCCTTGATCTACCAAATCAATAAAGTTACCCGCGGTGATTGGCGCGTGTTCCCCATCAACTTCAATAATAATTGGAGAATCATTGACCACCATTTTGACTGTAGCTGTTCCTGTTAATCTAGGTAAAGATGTTTGCATATTGTTGATTGTAGGGGTTGACTCGGAAGCTTGAGCAGAAGTAAAGATATTTTGATTACAAGCTACCAAACATAAACTAAAGCACAAAACGAAGAGTAATAGATGTTTTTTCATACTAAACCTTCTAGGGGAACGGTCAAAAAGCGAGCTAACTCAGCTCCTTGATTTTCTAAGTCAGAGATAGGGATAGGCTCTCCTACTCTAGTTAAGGGTATGTTGCGACGTTGTTTGGTACAGAGGTAGAGAGCACGTTTTGGGTTCAGCCCTTCTTTGATTTCTGCTTTAATTGCTTGTACTTCATCTAAGGAACAAGTAAACTCAATGCGACGATTTTTGCCAGGAAAACCCCAGCGAAAAATAGTTACTTGATTCGTTTCACGATTAAATTCGTTGTAACCACCACCAATATTCCAGAAAATCGTTAACCAGATATAGGTAGCTAACAGAGAGCCTGCAACGCCGTAAAATGATAAGGCGATACCTTGGGGAATAAATTGTAACCCAGTGGTATCGCTGACTATGAGTAAATTTTTCTGAAAGTAGCTAGATAATCCAGCCAAAAGAAAACCTACTCCTCCCATAGTAGTAATTGTTGCCCAAAAATAGTTACTAAAACGACGAGCGCCAAGAATTTCTTGGCGGAGAACTAGATTACTAGTAGAGGTTATTGGTGTTTTCATGGCGAAGGTTAATTAATTATGATTAAACTCGAAATTTGAGGTACTCTCAGTAGATAGCCGTTTACGCTACAGACCAATCTTACCACAAAGCCGTCTGTTCAGGATGGGGTTTTAACACCATTTTTTTTGATAAACCAATGTACCATATTACCTCTTTCCCTATAAATGCCGAACGAGCCGAAATAACTAATCCCACTTGAGGTGGGAAAAATCATCTAGCAATGAAAACCGATAGTCTCTTTTATAATATCTTTTTAACCTTGACTGAAACCTTTTTTGAGTTGATAGGTTTACCTGCTACGGTCAATAATCAATATCAATTTACTTCTCGGGAAGTTAAACAACTTTCTTTTCGTTTAGACGGAATCTTTTACCCTAAATTAGTGTATAAGTTACCTAGTAAAAGTAGAGAGGAGATAGAAGCTATGTTTGGATTAGAGGATTTTAAACAAACGAGATTTTATCAAGAGGCTAAAGCTGAGGGTGAAGCAAGTCTGATTCTGCGTTTATTAAAACGTAAATTTGGTCAACTTTCTCCATCTAATGAAACCTTAATCAATCAGTTAAGTTTGACACAATTAGAAGATTTAGGCGAAGCTTTATTAGATTTTCAGCAAGAACAAGATTTACTCGATTGGTTAACTAGAAATAAATTTCCCAATACTTAACAAAACTTAATATTTAAAAAAAATTCGACCCCCCTACTGGCTCGAAAGTAAAGGGTAAAAGGGTAAAGACCTAAGTAATCCTAGACAAAATAAAAATAATGCGAAATCCGCACTTGTAGCTTCTGCGATCGCGTGCACAGCTAATACGATAGGCAGAACGGCAGTAATTACTACAGCTGTAACAAGACCCTCCAAGTAGTTTTTGTTCTTGTTTATTACCATCTAACCATATACTCCCATCGTTAGGCGCTCCCTGGTAGTTATCATGCCAATCATCAGCACACCATTCCCAGACATTTCCGTGCATGTCATATAATCCCCAAGCATTGGGCTTTTTTTGCCCTACAGGATGAGTTTGTCTATTGGAATTATCACCATACCAAGCATAGTCTTTTAGCTGACTACTATCATCTCCAAAACAATATTTT
>RECR01000007.1 GCA_007693955.1 Gloeocapsa sp. DLM2.Bin57 | reverse complement strand
ACCTCATGATAACTTTTCTGTAAAAAACCTACACTTGTGAGCTCTCCCCCTCTCCCCTTTTACCAGATTTAAGTAGGAAAATTTTAGCAGTCTGACCCTAAGAGTGCTAAATTAAGCAATAGTGGTTAGTAAACATAAAAATCATGGCTAAGATAGTTTCCTTTAAAGAAGATTCTCGTAAAGCTCTCGAAAGAGGGATTAATGCTCTAGCAGATGCAGTAAAAATTACTTTAGGACCAAAAGGTCGTAATGTATTGTTAGAGAAAAAATACGGTGCCCCCCAAATCGTTAATGATGGTATCACCGTAGCTAAAGAAATTGAATTAGAAGATCCTCTCGAAAATACAGGAGCTAAATTAATTCAAGAAGTAGCAGCCAAAACCAAAGACATAGCAGGAGATGGTACAACTACAGCAACGGTTATCGCTCAAGCTTTAATACATGAAGGGTTAAAAAATGTCATCGCAGGTACTAACCCCGTGTCTCTACGTCGCGGTATGGATAAGACGATCGCTTATCTAGTTGGGGAAATCGCAGCGATCGCTAAACCAGTAGAAGGAGAGGCGATCGCTCAAGTAGCTACCGTATCAGCGGGAAATGACCCCGAAATTGGTCAAATGATCGCTACAGCGATGGATAAAGTCACTAGAGATGGGGTAATTACCGTAGAAGAGTCCAAATCTCTAGCTACAGAATTAGAAGTCGTCGAAGGGATGCAAATCGATCGCGGTTATCTATCTCCCTACTTTATCACTGATCAAGAAAGACAATTAGTCGAGTATGAAGACGCTTTTATCTTAATTACTGATAAAAAAATTAGCAGTATCCAAGATTTAGTGGGAGTATTAGAACAAGTAGCCCGTCAGGGTAGTCCTTTACTAATTATCTGTGAAGACGTAGAAGGAGAAGCTTTAGCAACTCTGGTAGTAAATAAAGCTAGAGGAGTACTTAATGTTGTTGCGATTAAAGCTCCAAGTTTCGGCGATCGCCGCAAACAAATGTTACAAGACATCGCCATTCTCACCGGTGGTCGTTTAATTTCTGAAGATATTGGTTTAAGTCTCGATAGTGTTTCCCTAGATTTACTAGGTAAAGCGCGTAAAATCACCATAGATAAAGAAAACACCACCATAGTAGCAGGTACTGAAACCAAAAAAGAAGTAGAAAAACGCGTCGCACAACTACGCAAAGAATTAGCAGCTACTGATTCTGACTACGATTCCGAAAAGCTCCAAGAAAGAATCGCCAAACTCGCAGGAGGAGTCGCGGTAATCAAAGTAGGTGCAGCCACCGAAACCGAGTTAAAAGATCGTAAACTACGTATAGAAGACGCTCTCAACGCTACCAAAGCTGCGGTAGAAGAAGGAATAGTCCCAGGTGGTGGTACAACCTTGATTCATTTAGCGAGTAAAGTAGCCGAATTCAAAGCAACCCTCACCGATTCTGAAGAGAAAATCGCCGCGGATATTGTAACACGTGCTTTAGAAGCACCCCTGTTCCAATTAGCTACTAACGCTGGTGTAGAAGGTTCAGTGATTGTGGAAAAAGTTCGCGAAACTGAGTTTAATATTGGCTACAACGCTCTCACAGGTGAATTAGAAGACATGATCGCAGCGGGTATCATCGACCCAGCCAAAGTAGTACGCTCGGCACTACAAAACGCCGGTTCAATCGCCGCCATGGTAATTACCACTGAAGCCTTAGTTGTAGAAAAACCTGAAAAAGCCTCAGCAGCACCTAACATGGATGCCATGGCTGGTATGGGTGGTATGGGTGGTATGGGCGGTATGGGTGGTATGGGTATGATGTAGGTTATGATTTAGCCTAGAAAAATACTCCAGCTAATCTAAAAGCCAAGACTCAAGTCTAGTACTTGAGTCTCACGTTTTTAAAGATTGTGTAAAGTTGGTCTTAAATGGGAAATTTTGTATTAACATTAATCTAGACAAAAAATTAAGATTTTGCTATCTTCACATTATAAAGAAGGCAAAAGTCATCGTTATAATACTTTAACTTACATACAAAGATGCCAAACATCAAACAGTCGATTTCATTAACAGTATTGTTGGGAGCAGCTGCTAGCTTCGGAATGGGCACAGCACCTGTTGAGGCTTTCCCCATAGGAGCTCCAGAAATACTGACCAATTGTGCAGGTCCACCTCCTACCATATCAATGGGAGATAAGTGCGATCCTAACGCTGACGTAGTCAGAACTAGTGCTACTAATTTTCTAGGGTTACAAGGAAATATTGCTTTTGACCCTCAAGAACAATCAGAAGAACTTCAAGGCTTACGTCTGCAAGGTATTGGCAGAGATGGTAGCAGTGGAGAACCATTGTTTAACCTTGACTTTCTCCCCCCTGAAGGGACAGGAGAAGGTTTAACCATTCAAGCTAACTCTGCACCAAGAGGAGGAATCAACGATTTTCGTGGGTTCAATCTATGGACAGGAACAATCCAAGATATCGTTCAAGATCCTCCCAACAACCCAGGAGAGCCAGTTATACCAGGATCTCCTGTACCTAGTCCGATTAACCCCCGAGTCAGAGATTTTATCGTTATTAATGATGGTTCTTTGGGTCCTGGTTACGCCACAGGAGAAGTTGATGGAATCATTGAAGGTGGTTACGCGTTAGATCTAATCGAATTAGCTGAGCCTGAACTTATTCCGGGTACTGTACCAGGATTTGATACAACCACAGTTCGCTTAAATATGCAATTGCAAGCCTATAAGATAGATACTGATGGTAATCGAGTTGAGGAACAGCAAATAAATCCACTAGGTAGAACAATCTTTGCTAATCGAGCTGCAGGTGTAATTGAATTCTCTATTGCTCAAAGCGCCGATGAGATTAGAACTGCCTTAAGAGCAGGTGAGATTATAGATTTTGCTGGAACTTATAACATTCTAGTTGGTGTTGAACCTGATTCAGTAATTATTCCTACATCAGAAGTTCCCGAACCATCTACGATCATCAGTTTACTGCTACTTGGTAGCGGAACAGTCGCCTTTACTAAGCGTAAAACCGTTTAATTTAGTTGACTTAGCTAGTACCTGAAGCTGTTTAGGGGAATTAACGCCTGTGGAGAGGAAATCAGTAACTGCAGTTGCTGAACCTCGTTGAATCAGGAAACCAAGCCTAGACTTGAGACAGCAGCCACACCTTATCTTAGTGAGCTACAGATTCTACTCCTTACTTTAAATTCAGTCGCCAAAGGCGCTCACCTTTTTTAGTCTTAACACTTTTTGCCAACTTTAGTCACTGTATTGTCAAATAATCATGAAAAAGCTCAATAATCATTTTTCTCAAGCCGTTATCTTGGGAGTAGCAGCAAGTACAACTTTAGCTATCGCACCTGTACAAGCTCAAACAGTTGCTCCCCCTCCTTTTCGTGGACCTGGTGCAGCAGAAGCCTTAGCAGGTTGTCCTAATGATCTAATCTTTCCCCAAAAGTGCGATCCTAATGCCGATGTTGTTGTTGAAGCTGAAAGCATTTCTACAGCAGGTTTAGAGGGAACAGTTAACTTTGTACCCCTAGAGCAACCAGGAGGAGTAAGATTAGAGGCTACTGACTTTGTAACTCCCGATGGTGCACCTCTAACCAATATTGACTTCGTCCCCCCTGAGAGAGAAGGAAGAGGTGCTCTTTTTACAGTTAACACAGGAGCTGGCTCAGATTTCGCTCCTTTCCAAGCTTGGACAGGACCTATCAAAGACTTGTACATACCAGGGACTACTACTGAAACTGCTGGAGCTCCTTTTCCTAATCCTGCCAATCCTAGAGTCAGAGATTTTATCCGCATTACTCAACCACCAACAGGAGGCAGTTCCATAGTTGAGGTTAACGGAATTCAAGTTAGTGGCTTTGCCATGGATTTAAACTTGGTTGAATTTCCTATTTACAGTACTCGACCAACTAGCACAACCATTTCTCTCGGTTTAGAATTACAAGGTTATCTGTTGGATACTCAAGGGAGAAGGATTGAAGAGCAATTCCCCTTATTACCTCCGGAAACTATTATTTCCGATGATGGTTTAACCATAACCACTATCAATAGAACTAACGTTTTCGCTAACCAAGTTTCAGGTGCTTTAACCGCTACTTTTCCTAATGAGATAGATGGTGTACCTCTAAGAGAGCGACTAACACAAGAACCACCTTTAACTGGTTTTGGTTTTGATCTCACTCTACGTTCTACTCCAAATGTACGTTTGATTGAAGTTGGAGACCAAGAAGTAATACCAGAACCTACCACAATACTCAGTAGTCTCTTGCTCTTTGGCGGTGGTGCTTTCAAATTAAAAAACCGCAAACGATCTTAAATCTTTTTTAGACAACTTAAGTTATTAGATTCTTTAGAAACCATGCAAAAGCTCAACAATCTTCCCCAAACCTTGATTTTAGGAGTAGTAGCTACCGCAGCTTTAACTATCACTCCTGCTCAAGCTCAAAC
>RECR01000006.1 GCA_007693955.1 Gloeocapsa sp. DLM2.Bin57 | reverse complement strand
TTCCATAGTTGCTTGTTGTACTAAAATCAGTGTGTCAATAATCTTGTGTTATTCGCTAGCACTTGCCAAAGGAGACTCAAGGCTAAGACCTTGGTAATGTAGCAGTCGCCCAATCCGGGCTATTTAGTCTAAACTCCAGTATTAGTAAAAAAGTTACCAAGATTAGGCAAGAATTAGGCTTTCAAGCTACAGCTAAACTTGTCTGATTGTTAAGTTTTGTATCTGCGGTTTTTCCGCAGATAGCCTGTCTTAATTTGCGGATCATTTTTTCATCTACTGCAACACGACGAGCATTTCTCTCGATTTGAGTTTTTTGAAGGTTAAGATAACTTGAGCTTACTAGTAACATCTACTAAGCTTTTAGCTATACCACTAATAGCAGACAATTGTTTTTCATCCTGTAACTCACCCTGCAAGTTAAAGACTTGATGAGCGTTGGGAATGGCTTTTTGTTGAGGAATAACGATAACACCTATACCTTCGAGAATAGCGCGCACATGGACTAGCCCTCGGATACCACCTAGTCCACCTGGAGATGTGGCTAATAGTGCGGCAACTTTACCGTTAAAGCAAGCTAAACTAGGTTCATCTGGTATAGGTCTCGATGCCCAATCAATAGCATTTTTTAACAACGGGGTGATAGAACCATTATACTCTGGACAAGCAATTAAAAAACCTTGATGACTTTTGAGCAAGCTTCTGAATTCAACTACAGACTTAGGTAAGCCTTCTTTAGCCTCCAAATCTTCATTGAACAAGGGCATAGGATAGTCAAGAAAATCAACATAAGTAACTTCTGCTCCTGCTTTTTTAGCCTCATCTGCCGCGATTTTAACTAATTTTTTATTAAAAGATTCGATTCGGGCACTTCCTGCAAAAGCTAATATTTTAGTTGGTTGTGTCATTAGTAGAACAAGGGGCAATTAGGTAGAGAAACAAAGTATAATTTAACATTAATTAGAAAAAAGGTTAGCAACATAAAACCTACAAGCAACCTTTTAAGAGATTTTGATCAAATTAATGCTATGAAAATCAAACAAATGTTCATTCCTCTTACCCTCCTAGCCCTGGCTTGTTTAATGTTTAGCATATTCGATGCCAACAGCGCGCCACTGCCTGAAGATTTCCCCGCCCCGACTCCTCCTGGGGAGATAAGAGTGAAACAATACCCTGCTTACCGAGCAGCTACCTACAAGATAAAAGGCAATTTAGCCAATGCTGCCAATAACGCTTTCTATCCACTTTATCAACATATTAGCTCCAATGAAATTTCTATGACCGCTCCAGTAGAAACTCAATATCCTCTCGAAAGTATCGAAGGTAAAGACTTTGGTGAAGCGGAGGTATCATTTATCTATTCAAGCCCTCAGATTTATCCCCGCGAGGTTGCTAGTAATATCACAGTCAAGGATGTTGAAGCAATGTTAGCAGTTAGCCTAGGCTTACGTGGAGCTTACAACTACGAAAGTTACCAAGAAGGATTGCGAAAGCTACTAATTTGGCTTCAACAAAACCCCGATTATCAGAGCGCAGGTAATCCTCGGCGTTTCTTTTATGATGGACCTTACATCCCGGATGCCCTCAAGCGAAGCGAAATAATAATCCCTGTTAAATTTATTAAAAAGTTCTGAGTAGTCTGTCACAAACTATTATGCAACGCCAGATTTTGTCTACCTCCTCGAATGAGAGAAATCATCAAAATTAAATAATGAAAATACCTAACTTGGACAATCAAACTATCGAGCGTATTATTGAAATGGCTTGGGAAGATAGAACATCATTTGAGGCGATTGAGACTCAGTTTGGTCTTCAGGAGAAACAGGTGATTGTCTTAATGCGACGCTTTTTAACTCCCTCAAGCTTCAAAATTTGGCGCAAGCGAGTCACTGCACGCAAAACTAAGCATCAAAAAAAAAGAAATTTTATCCTAGGTCGCTTTAAATCCGAGAACCAAAAGAATTAAGAAATCTATTTAATCCCTCAGGTTGTAAATATCGACTAACTTGAGTAGCACCTTCTAACCAGCCACTATATAAAGCTGTCATACCCCGAGGAGTAATTTTTTTAAGGCGATTAATGATATTTTGCTTACCAGAAGCTATTTGACTAGGAATAATTACTTCTACCACATTATCGTAAATAGTTACACTAATCCTATCATCTGAAGATAGTTGTTCCACTGCATAAATAGCCGCTTGTTGTGCATATTTAATTTTACTACCTGCCATTGAACCAGAGCGATCTATTACCAAACCTAAATTAAGCAGAGGACGTTCTTGAAATCGTTACAAATATTTACCAAATATTATAGCAATAGCAGTACGCATCAGAAGTTATTTGACGTTTTCTCAACACTTAACCTCAGATAAATGTCTAGACAAAAGTCTAAACAATAAGCGATAATGATTGTATAGTAGTTTTCCAAACAAAAGTCATGTCTGCTCTCAAAGAAAGCAACAAAAAATTAGCTCCTGTAGAAATTAGAAAAGGATTAGGACTTTCTCAAGAACGCCTAAGTAATGTACTTAGAGTCAGTTCTAAAACTGTTAACCGATGGGAAACAAACAACACACTGCCAAAAGATTCAGCAGTTCTGATGCGATTAGCCAAGCTGAAAGAAATTAAAGATTTAGGAGCAATGATTTACACTCCTGAAGGACTTAAGGAATTTCTTTCTACTCCGCTACCTATTTTCGCCGGACGGTGCGCCTTTGATTTGCTCCAATTAGGGGATTACGAACCCGTTTTGAGTGCCTTAGCCTCTGACTTGGAAGGTACGGGCTTTTAATTGATGTCTCTCCTGAATTATATTCGACCCTGGAGAGGATTTGCAGTCCGACATATACCAGATAGCCCAAAACCTTTCAATATCTATGATTTTAGCTACTGCGGCGTAAGTAACGAAAATAGATGGAATATAGCAGGTGAACCAACCTTATATTTAGCTAAAGAAAAAAATGTAGCTTTAGCAGAATATGCAAGACACTTTAAGGTTGACCGGACACCTAGTTTAGCGACTAAGACTTACCGTCGCCTTGTCTATCGTTTTGAGGTTAAATTAGATTTGGTTTTAGATCTGACTCTAGCTGAAGTTTGGCAAGAAATATCTTTAGAAAAAGCTCCAGAATGTTTTTCTGAAAAAACTTATGCCAGAGCAACTGCTAACTTTATACGTAATACTACGATTGCCCAAGCAATTATTGTCCCATCTCTTGCTTTTTTAGACAATCTAGAACAATGGTGTTTGGTATTGTTTTTGGAAAAATTACCTAGGGATGTTTCTGAATTTCTTCCCTCAGTTGAGCCTGATGGATTTTTTCAAGTTTCCTAAATATTTTTGACAAAATAATAGACGCTACTATATTATATCCGACATTGGCGCACTTCTAATTGTCAGAAAAAAAAAGGAGTCACATTTTTATATTACTATTTGAAGTGCAAAAAGTGAGTTATATATTTTACATCTCACTACTATCACTATCGATTGGAGAGATTGAACGTGTTCCTCAAATATTGACTGCTTTCTTGGTATGATTTTCCCTTATTCTGGGTATTATTAATAGGTGGAGAAACAAAATCTTGAGAAAAAGAAAGAAGAAAGGAAAAAAAAGTAGAAAGTCACATTTCCCGCATTTTCTAAGTTTAAATCATTCTCAATTAGCTAAACTAGCAGTAAATGATTCAATAATCACAGATGCTGGTTTTGATATTATTGATTATGACTTGGCTTTAAAATATTTTAATTTTGAAGAAATTTTGAATTGGTGGGAACTTACGATAGATTTTTCGGAGCTAAAAGAAAATGAACTAGAAACTTGGGATAATTTATTACCATCTGATGTTTATTCTCTTCAACATGAAGAACTTTTAAAAATAATTCAACAGTTAATTAGCCATTTTGAATTTCTCCCCAAAAAAATTGACATAGCTACTGCTAGAGCCTTTCTTGATTCACAATACAAGTGGGTCAAAATTCTGAACATAAGTGATAGATATGATAGCCTAGATTATATTGATATGTATGAAGCAGAAGCAATTAAACTAGGTCTTTTTATGAAACAAGAGTTAGGCGATAAAGAGTTATTAATTATTAACGATAATAAACACGCAGTAGCCCATGTAAGTG
>RECR01000005.1 GCA_007693955.1 Gloeocapsa sp. DLM2.Bin57 | reverse complement strand
AAATAAGGACGCGATTCATCTCACGCTTATTTGAGAAAATAAAGCTTGAGGCTTCTCGCGGTTAAGCTAAAGGGGCGAGCTTGACAAGCTTCCCCCTGATTACACAGTTTGAATATCGATAACTTTCCCTCCTGTATTATTAATCATTTGTAATTCTTTGGAAAACATTTGATAACTAACTATTTTGCTTGTTTTCCCCATAGTTACCTGTCTAACTTTAGTTTTTCCAGGTAAGTAAACAATGCGAAAACGTCTTTCTACTCTTTCAGGAGAAACAACAGGAGTGGAAGTATCTCTGGTTGGTTTAGTCTGAGAATTGGCTACAGTTGCTGTTTGACAAGCGAGGATAAATTCTTGTAACTTATCTGTCTGTGGTAAATCAGTTTCTCTAATTTTAGAGGCTTTTTCAGCTAAAGAAGTCTCGCCAAGATAATTTAGCCATCCTTCAAAATCACCTCTATTGAAATAGGCTAAACAATCTTCAGGGAAATTTTGACAAATATCAGCTAAATCAGCCACATTTTTAGCTATTTGACCATTAGCAAACAGAAAAGGTTCTGTCATGATTACTCCTATGTGTAAGATAATAACAATTAAGATTATAGTCTGATTTACCCTAAAATCCACTCTGAAGATTTATCACCTAAATCCACAGGAATACTCACCGCTTTACCTAAACGAGGACGTTCTTTAGTATTTTCAATATAAGTAATTACCTGAGTTAAACTTCCCCAAGCATTCAGATAAGCTAAAACGCCATTGAGATGTTCGATATATTCAGTTTCTGACATAGGAAAAGACGCTTGTTCTAGATATTTCCACATAATTTGCACAAAAAACTTATCTTTAACGCGTCTTAGTTGAATATCATAAGAATATCCCCATTTAGCGATGATTAGTTGTTGTAATTGTTGACCAGTCATAACTTTAACTACTATACTTATTAATTAATAAAGCGACTTTAGCTCTTTTAGCTGCAGTAACTTGGTCTAAGGGAGTTAAAATAGCGTTTTTAAGGGCAGAATGAGCTGCAGAAACTGGAGGATTATCTCTAAGACGTTTAACGGTTTCTCTAATCACTTTTTGAGCATTAATAGCGTTTTGGTGCAAGTTTTCTACTACCAGATCAACAGTAACGCTATCGTGTTCAGGATGCCAACAGTCATAATCTGTTACTAATGCTAAAGTTGCATAAGCTATTTCTGCTTCTCTAGCTAATTTAGCCTCTGGTAAATTGGTCATCCCAATCACGCTAGTATCCCAACTGCGATATAGATTAGATTCTGCTTTAGTAGAAAAAGCAGGACCTTCAATACAGAGGTATGTTCCCCCAGAATGTACAGTGAGATTAGAAAGTTCTAAACTTGTTGCAGCTTCAGTGAGAATAGCCGCTAATTTGGGACAAACAGGATCAGCAAAAGCGATATGGGCTACAATACCATCATCAAAGAAAGTAGAAACGCGTTGAGTAGTGCGATCAATAAATTGAGAGGGAATAACTAAGTCTAGGGGTTTAATTTCTTCACGTAAAGAGCCAACGGCTGAAGCTGAAATCAGGTATTCTACCCCTAATTGTTTCATAGCGTAAATATTAGCCCGAAAAGGCAATTGAGAGGGAATTAAATGATGATTTCTACCATGACGAGGTAAAAAAGCTACCTGGGTTTGGGCTAAAGTACCAACAATAATATGATCAGAGGGATAACCAAAGGGTGTGTCTATTTCAAATTCTTGAGTATTGGTAAAGGCTTCCATATTATAGAGACCACTTCCACCAATAATACCGATTTTTGCTGTAGTCATATAGTTTAGAGATTTTTATTACTATGGATGAAGTTAAGAACAATTCTAAAGAGACAAAAACTAATCTAGAGATAGAAAAAATTGTACAACAGTTACGGGAAACTTTAGAGAATCATCGGGGCGATCGCCATATTCTGATTATCCAAGATTTCCCAGATCCTGATGCGTTGTCTAGTGCTTGGGCTTATCAACTTATTGCTCAACAGTATAACATCGAAACAGACATTGTTTATGCAGGGGTTTTATCTCATCAAGAGAATATTACCCTAGTTAAATTAACCAATTTACCGGCTAAGCGTTTAGATCCCCAAAAGATCCAAGTTACTGATTTTTCAACTTACCAAGGTTGTGTACTCGTTGATAGTCAGGGTAACACCAGTCAACTAACCCCTTTTATCGCAAAAGCACAAATTCCCATTATTGTAGTGGTAGATCATCATAGCGATCAAGGAGAAATTAAAGCCGAATTTAGCGATCGCCGTCTGCAAATTAACGCTACCGCTACTATGTTTACCCAATATCTCCAAAAAGGTTTATTACAATTTAACCAAAATAATAAAACTCATGTCAAATGCGCTACAGCTTTGATGCACGGTATAAGAACAGATACTAACCAACTACTGCAAGCCCAAGCCGAAGACTTTATCGCTATGGGATATCTGAGTAACTACTATGATCCGCAATTATTCCAAGCAATCATGCACTCAGCGAGATCACGTCGTGTTATGGATGTAATTGAAAAAGCTTTGAAAAACCGCCAGATTAGAAATAATTTTTCTTTCGCTGGGGTAGGTTATCTCCGTTACGAAGATAGAGACGCTATCCCCCAAGCGGCTGATTTCCTAGTAACCGAAGAAAACGTACATACCGCTGTTGTTTACGGTATCGTCCACGATGAAGAAGAAGACATAGAATTAATGATTGGTTCTCTACGTACTACTAAAATAACCCTAGATCCCGATGAATTCATTAAAGCAGCCTTCGGTAAAAACGGTGAAGGACATTTCTACGGTGGAGGACGTTATCACGCGGGAGGTTTTGAGATACCCATTGCTTTTTTAGCAGGATTCAACGACCATCCCGAATATGTCAAGCTAAAATGGGAAGTGTACAATCTACAAATTGAACAAAAATTACTCCGTTTAGTCAATCCTGAAGACGATGTGATTCACACAGATTAACCCATGGAAGTTTATTTAATTCGCCACGGTATAGCAGCAGAAAGAGGGACTTATGCTGATGATGATGCTAGACCTCTAGTAGCCAAAGGACGAGAAAAAACCACTCAAATAGCCAAACGCTTAGTTAAAATGGGGGTAAAATTCGAGTTTATCTTAACTAGTCCCCTAGTTAGAGCACAAGAAACAGCAAATATCCTACTAACAGAAGGATTAAGCGATACTCTCGCAGAATTTCCCCCCTTAGCACCTTCGGGAGATATTACCCTATGGTTAGACTGGTGTCAACAACATAAACCAGCCAAAATAGCCTTAGTTGGTCATGAACCAGACTTAAGTAATTGGACAGAAATACTAGTTTGGGGTGAAATAAAAGAACAAATAATTCTCAAAAAAGCAGGTATCATCGGTATAGAAATACCCAACATAGATGAGCAAGTTATCGGTAATTGTCAATTATTTTTACTCACTTCTCCTAAATGGTTTCTCTAAGATCATTGAGTAAACTGATAAACTCATCCGTGAGCGACAACGTTTTTGTTTATCCGTTGAGGATAGCTCTAATTGCTGTTGACAATGATATTCAAAGGATTTACAAAAATCATCTACCTCACCAAAAATCTGAGTTAAGTTTAATTGAGATACAATATGACTATGATTCATGGCCCTTCAGTGCTGTGACATACTCCTACACCGAATCAAAGATTATGGTGTAGGCTTCTTGTCTTTCACCTTCAGAGATGATTGACCGTTTTTGAGTGAGGCGATGCCCATCCCCACTTTTTTAATTA
>RECR01000004.1 GCA_007693955.1 Gloeocapsa sp. DLM2.Bin57 | reverse complement strand
ACGCTGCCTGCGCTGCGATCGGCGGTGAAGTATGCCTACCTGGATGGGGAACTGTTTGCCCTGCTGCAAACTCCCCAGAGCCGCATGGAGCTGACAACTATCCTGATTCAGGCGTGGTTCCCTGAAAAGGGTAATGAGATTGCGGAATCGTTTAAGTACGACGAGTTTGAAGCGGTGCAACAATCGCTGTTTGAATCGGGCGGTGCGACCTACAATGTGGAAGAGTTACGGGATGAAGACCGGATTTTTGTGCGGAATGCGGCGTTTCGGCGGAATGTGGTTAAACTCTACGACCAGCGCTGTGCGTTTTGCAAAATGCGAGTGGTGAGCTGGGATGGGCTGAATATTGTCGATGGGGCACACATCCAACCGTTCTCTGAGTTTCGGGATGATCGCTTTGTCAACGGTATCGCCCTCTGCAAAAACCATCACTGGGCTTTTGACCACGGCTGGTTTGGGATTGATGATGATTACCGAATTTTGATTCCATCGGATAGGTTTACGGAAGAATCGGCAGTGAAAAGTCGAGGCATGATGGGGTTTAGGGGAGAGCGAATTGAGTTACCAAAGGGAGAAGAATTTTTGCCGAGTGTGGAGGGGTTGAGATGGCATAGAGGGAGGTGGGAAGTAAGAAAGAATTAATATTGAGTTCCTATCAATAAAATCATTGAGCCAGTGGAAAAGAAACATGGAAATAGATGAGCAAATAAGGCGATATAAAGATCGACTTAGAATTTTTTTAATTCTCCTTTTATTTAGCGCTGAAATTACTAACGGCGAAAGCGAACAACACGCAAAAGTCTTCAGAGGTGAAACAAGAATTCAAAAAATTGATTTTCTACTTAGATATCCGGATTACTTATCTTATGAACTCTTGATACTCGCCGAAAAGGAAAAAACTCACCAAAGCAAGATCAAGCATATTGTGAAGACCATCTTCAAAAGCAGAGAGCCAGAGTTAAAAAAGCTAGAAATGGAAAGATTTTTCTTCGGTGCTTATGAAGATATTGATGATACAATAAGCTTCCTGAAAAGCGTAGGATTTATTGACTTTAGGAGTAAACGTAGAACTGACATGAAAGCTATAGAAAAAACTTATTTTATTACTAAATATGCTCTTGATAAATCTGAGAACAAACTTAGTGGCTTTAATTCCTTTAAATGGTATATCGAAAGATGTGAACTTATTAAAGAGTACTTTGGGGATCTGTCGGGAACCCAGTTAAAAGCAATGCAGTATGAGATAGAAGAGTACAAGGAGACAATATTAAAGACATACATTAAAGATGTACAAGAACAAGTAAGGATTAAGTACGAAGAAGTTTATGGAGAGCCTTTGTTATGAGCTTTAATTTTGAAAAGTTTAAATCCGATATTTATGAAAGTTTTGCCGACAAATTTAGCAAAAAAGAAGTTGATGAGCTTTTGCATATAGAAGAAGGGTATAGCAAAGATACACCCTTCTCTTCTGGAAGAAGTTTACTCATTACGAGCCTTCATTTTGAGGGGGCTAAATCGGACGGCAAACCTATTTATTATTCTCAAAAGGTATATGCTGGTATAAACATTTGGATCGCCGACAACTTTAAAGGTAAATCCAGTATATTTAAAATCATCCAGCTAGCATTGACTGGCAGCGATAAACTTAAGCACGACATCAGAAAATGGTTGAAGCATGTTCTTGTCACCATCAAAATTGGCGATAAAGACTATTCTATTTACCTTGATATGTCTTCTAGAGTGCTTAAAGGAAAAGTTTATGGAATCAAAATTAACTCGCTATCTAGTGTGGAAACACTAGCAGCAATGCCGATAATAAATGAATCCGGAGCTTCCAATTATGAAAAAACCATTGGTGATTTTTTCTTCAACCAATTTTCATACTATTCGCTAAAGTGGACTCAAAAAAGTCCTAGAAAAGAGGATAATTCCTTATTAGAATCAAATGCTCGATGGAAGACTTATTTTAAGTCAATATTTTTAGAGTCCCGCGACAGCAGCACGATGTATGGGGCGCAAGAGAAAAAAATATTCCAAATGCTTTTGGGTTTAGAACTGACATATCCAATAAATAGATTAACTGTAAGAAGAGATTTCTTGAAGTTTGACAAAGGAAAACTCAGCTCATTAGAAGACGAGCAAAAAAGTGACCAGGAGGATCAAAAAGTAAAATTCGAATCAGAAAAAGATGAACTGGAAACTAGCCTTAAGAAAATTGACTCAAAGACACGAGGCAATCTCAATATAGAAGAGTTATATAAAGAGTATGACCTTATTATTAATCAAATAAATCAGGAGAGCGCCAGAATCTTGTCCGTTCAAGACCAACTCAGAATAAAGAAAAGCAATTTATATCAAATTAACTCCCAGGCAGAAAGCTTAGATCATGCAAGAAAAAGAATCAGAAAAGAATGTATAAAAGTTTTCAAGAAAACTGCTGATCTTAAAGAATATATTGAGATCGGATTCTTCTTTTCTAATCTAGATATTAGATTTTGTCCAAGTTGCGATCACGAAGTGGCTAAGCAAAAGAAAGGCAACAATGAAATGATATGTCATTTATGTCATGAGACAGTTGAAAAAACAGAAGAACTTTTAACCCAAGAATCCTTTCTTGATAAAATTGAGGAAAATAAGTCGATCCAAGAAAAGCTTGAGCTTGAGGAGAAAGAACTTGATTTGAGAATCAAAAAGATCAATGAAGTCTACCATGACGAGAATAATACAATAAAAAAGCTGGAAGAAGAACTTGATAATTCTACAGATCTCTCTTCCTTAAAGAAAAGATTGCATGAAATAGAGGGCATAATCAATTTAGAAAGACAAAAAGCCATGTCCTGGGAGCAAGAAAAATACAAGTTAATCTCCCAAAAAGCCGTAGTAGAGTTTCAGTTGCAACAACTTTTAAAGTCTCCAGAGCATGAACTTGATAATAAGCTTGAGAAAAAGATTGAACTACTGAATTTCGCGGTTGATCAGTTGAATTCAGCTAGGTATTCGATAGGAAAGCAGATTTTGGAAAAATTTTCATCTTTAATGCTCTCACAACTCGGGGCTTTTGGATTAAGTTCAATTACGGATATAGAAATCTCCGAAAATCTTGATATAAAGTACAAGCAGGATGATGATTTTGTTTCCTTCGATGAAATAGTGGAGGGTGAACAGCTAAGGGTAAAAATAGCCTTCTATCTCAGCCTTATTCAATTGGATATTGAGCATAATTTTGGCAAGCATACCAGATTTTTAATAATTGATAGTCCTAGTAAAGAGGAAGGAGATCATACATACCTTGAAGGACTGTCAGCAGTACTCAGATTGATCGAAAGCAAGTTTGGGGACAAGTTGCAGATCTTAATTGGAACCGCAGAGAGAACCTTGTCAGGTTCATCAAAACATGAAATAATAATTCCTAAAAGCGAGTTCTTGTTCTAATGAACATTCCCGCTAGTTTATCGACCTATTATAAATCTCTAAATCTATCTCAAAAGTTCATTTTTTTGAGGTAGATTTTTGGTCTTTTTGTTCTCATTTTGATGAGAGGCGCGTTAGTGGCTTCCTCAAAGATATTGTGATTGACAAGTCGGAGAACTTAAATATTAGAAAGCAAGCAGTCAAAGCACATACAGAACTTATATAGCGATCCGGAATGATTTGTGAAAATATATCAGTATAATTACTTAGGATCCA
>RECR01000003.1 GCA_007693955.1 Gloeocapsa sp. DLM2.Bin57 | reverse complement strand
GCCCAATCTAAAAAGGTTTTAGCTGCTTCTTTGATTTGAGGTTTTTGTACTAAAGCATTAGCTTCTATATCCCATCCTGAACCCTCTTTAGGGAATACTGGTTCTATGGGCTCGCCGTCATTCTTTTGTTTAACAGCGCGATAACCAAAGGAAATACCGATAGGATATTCTCCAGATCCTGCTACTCGACAAGGTTTAGAACCAGAGTGCATATATTGAGCAATATTTTTATGGAGATTCTCTAGATATTCCCATCCTTTCTCTTCTCCCATCATCTGGAGTATGGCTGAGACGGAGAGAAAACCTGTACCAGAGGAAGCGGGATTAGACATGACGATCTGATTTTGATAAACAGGGTTAATCAAGTCTTCCCAAGAGGTAGGTATGGGTAAATTCTTATTAGCTGTCTCAATGGTGTTAACACAAAAAGCTGACATCCACACGTCTATCCCTACCCAATGGGGAGGATTGCGACTATCTCTAAATTTCTCTTCGACATTTTCTAACCCTTGGGGTGCGTAGGGTGCTAAAATTCCCTGTTGATCAGCAATTAATAAGCTAGAAACCGCTGTCCCCCAGACCAAATCTGCTTGGGGATTATCTTTTTCAGCCAGTAATTTCGCTGTGACTATACCAGTTGAATCTCTGACTATATTAACTTTAATGTCGGCATGAGCTTTACTGAATAAAGGTAGATAGTCTGCTATCTGGTCATCCTCTAATGCTGTATAGACAGTGATACTTTCTTGTCCTGTGGTAGTACTTACAGTAGTAGTTCCTGGATCAGTAGTTATGGTGTCTGTTGTGGTACAAGATGCCACCAGAGTTACTATTAGCAATGCTGCCAAAAAGTTAACAGCAAAGTTTTTAAATATTTTCTTCATAATTAATAACTTCTTTTTCGCTATTAACTATAACTAAATTAGGTTAAAATTAGAATAAGAATAGGTTAAGTTTAGGTTAATATTTGTTGTTAAAAAATAATTAAAATTTATAGTTATTCAAAATCTATATCGTACAATAAAATCTGGCATAAGTCTATTAATAATTAAGAATGTACCCAATAAGTTTAGTTGTTTTCGATATGGCGGGAACAACTATAAAAGATGATAACGAAGTCTTAAAATGCTTTAATCAAGCAGCGGCTAATAATGGTTTAAAAGCCACAGAAGCTAGAGTTAATCAGATGATGGGCTTACCCAAACGTAAAGTGTTTGAGGTCTTATGGCAAGAACAAATAGGAGAATATGATCCAGATTATGCCCAAAAAGTAGCAACAACCTATCAAGACTTTAAAGCAATTTTAGAGGATTATTATCGCCGTGAACCAATTTTACCTACTGTAGGATGTTTAGAATTGTTTGAGTGGTTAACAACACAAGGGATAAAAATTGCTCTCAATACAGGATTTTATCGAGAAGTGACTAATATTATTCTCAATCGTTTAGGATGGGATCTAGGTTTAAATGCTGATTATGTAGGGTCAGAATCAAGTATCATTCAAGTCTCGGTAACACCATCAGAAATCTATAATAATGAAGGTCGTCCCGCACCTTATCTGATTCAAAAAGCGATGTATAAACTAGGGGTGACTAACCCTCAAGAAGTAATCGCAGTGGGAGATACACCCTCAGATTTAGCAGCAGGTAAAAATGCTCATTGCTTAATGACTCTAGGAGTAACCAGCGGTACACATAGTTATGAGGAATTAGTCTCTTATCCCCACGATCGCCTGATTAAATCCCTGTTAGAATTGAAAGAGATTATCAATGACTAAACAAGTAGATGTAGCTATTATAGGCGCAGGAATCGTGGGTTTAGCCCACGCTTTCGCTGCGGCTAAGCAAGGTTTAAAAGTAGCGGTCTTTGAACGTAATGACTACGCTATTGGCGCTTCTATTCGTAATTTTGGCATGGTTTGGCCCATCGGTCAACCCCAAGGTTATCTAAGAGATAGAGCCTTAAAAAGTCGGGAAATTTGGCAAGAAATCGCTATACAAGCAAGATTTCACCTAGATACCTGCGGCTCTGTACATTTAGCTTATCAGCCAGACGAATTAGCTGTAATTGAAGAATTTATCGCTAGTGAAAGTCAAGCAGATGTAGCCTTGCTAACTCCTCAAGAAGTAGCCAGCAAAAGTCAAGCAGTGGTTACCAATGGTTTATTGGGGGCTTTATGGAGTAGTACGGAATGTACCGTCGACCCCCGAGAGGCGATCGCCAAAATCCCTAATTTTCTCCAAGAAAAATATCAAGTTGACTTTTACTTCAATAGTCTAGTTACAGGAATTAACTACCCCCAAATCGAAGTAGGAAGACAAATCTTTACAGCAGAGAAAATCTTTATTTGTAGCGGGAGTGACTTTGAAACCCTCTACCCTGATGTTTACCAACAATCGGGAATGACTAAAGTTAAACTGCAAATGATGCGCACTCCTCCCCAACCTCAAGGATGGAGACTAGGTCCTTCATTATGTGGAGGCTTGACCCTAACTCATTATAGTTCCTTTGCTCATTGTCCTTCTCTAGAAAAACTCAAAACCAGAATAGCCACTCAAACTCCCCATTTTTGTCAATGGCACATTCACGTTATGATGTCCCAAAATGGGTTAGGAGAATTAATCATTGGTGACTCTCACGAGTATGGCACAACTCTAGACCCTTTTGACAAAGATTTTATTAACCAATATGTCCTTAATTATCTCCAAGGCTTCGCTAAAGTTCCTCATCTGGAGATAGCCGAAACCTGGCACGGAATTTACGCCAAATTACCAGGAAAAACCGAATTTATCGCTAATCCTACCCCGGGAGTAACTATCGTTAATGCACTCAGTGGCGCAGGAATGACCCTTTCTTTTGGTTTAGCCCAAGAAAATCTCTCTAGGTTTTAGGTATTAAGTATTATTTTTACTATATATTATATTTTCTCATTGCCTTTTAATAATGCTTAAACAAATTAGTAAGATTTTACTCACCCGTGGAAAACAACAATATGATGGAGAAGCAGTATCTCAACTAGAACACGCCTTGCAATGTGCCTATCTAGCCCAACAAGCCAAAAATAGCCCTAGTGCGATCGCCTCTTGTCTATTACACGATTTAGGACATTTGCTCCCTGGAGTAATACCCCACCAAGAAAATGCCTTATCTTTACTAACTCCTATCTTTAAACCAAAAGTAACCGAACCAATTAAACTTCACGTAGAGGCTAAACGTTATCTGTGTAGCGTTGATCCTCAATATTACTCGACTCTGTCTTTAGCTTCTCAACACAGTTTAGCTAGACAAGGGGGTAAATTTTCTCAAGCAGAATCAGCCAACTTTCTCGCACAACCCTACGCAACCGCAGCTATTCAACTCCGACGTTGGGATGATCAAGCTAAAGTTGCAGGGTTGGTAACTCCAGATTTAGCTTAACCGCGAGAAGCCTCAAGCTTTATTTTCTCAAATAAGCGTGAGATGAATCGCGTCCTTATTT
>RECR01000002.1 GCA_007693955.1 Gloeocapsa sp. DLM2.Bin57 | reverse complement strand
TAATTAAAAAAGTGGGGATGGGCATCGCCTCACTCAAAAACGGTCAATCATCTCTGAAGGTGAAAGACAAGAAGCCTACAGCGTAATCTTTGATTCGGTGTAGGAATATGTCACTACTAACACCAGATGCTTGGGTATCACCAGGACAATGGGGAACATCTAGCTGGTATGTCATTCTCTTTCTTAGCACAGGGATGATGATTGTTAAAAAAGTAGGACGTAGAGATACTTGTCTGAGCTTTTTATCAGTTTATATCGGTTTAACCATAACACGTAACCTTTGGCTAGGGTGGAGTTGGGACGTGATACAGCATCAATTAAGCAATGGTTCATTATTACTATTTGCTTTTTTTATGATAACTGATCCACGTTCCACACCCAAAGCTCAGGTTAGTAGGATAATTTGGGGAGTAAGTATAGCTATAGTCAGTTTTAGCTTACAAACTATTTGGTATATACCTACAGGGTTATTTTGGTCATTATTTATCTTATCCCCTGTAACTATCTTACTAGATTGGTTTCGGTCAGCACCTGAGTTTCACTGGCAAAATTCCTTAATATCTTCTAAACAGTTATGAGATTTCTACAATTACTGATTAGTTTAACTCTCAGTTTAGTTTGCTGCACGCAACCAGTATTAGCCTTTTGTGGGTTTTACGTAGCTAAAGCTGATACTCAACTTTACAATCAAGCTTCCCAAGTGATTATCGCGAGAGACGGAGAGCGTACTATTCTCACCATGGCTAACGATTATCAAGGGGAAGTACAAGACTTTGCTTTAGTTGTCCCTGTACCAGTTATTTTAGAACCAGAACAAGTCAGAGTAGGTAATGATGTTATTTTACAGCGTCTCGATGCTTTTAGCGCACCGCGTTTAGTAGAATATTTTGATAATAATCCCTGTGATACTAGAGTCTATAGTCGAGAAATGGAACTTGATGCAGCTCCTCCTAGCGCAGCTGAAGAAAGTACAGGAAGAAACAGTTTAGGGGTTACCGTAGAGAGAAGCTTTACTGTGGGAGAGTACGATATTTTAATACTCAGCGCTGAAGATTCAGGAGGATTAGAAACCTGGTTAAAACAGAATGGTTATCAAATTCCTGCGGGAGCATCAGAGATTTTACATCCCTACATCCGTCAAAACCTCAAATTTTTTGTAGCTAGAGTCAATTTAGCCGAATATGCAGCCACGGGTTTTCAATCCTTACGTCCTTTGATGATAGCTTATGAATCACCCCAATTTATGTTACCTATTCGTCTCGGGATGGTCAACGCTCAAGAATCACAAGAATTAATCGTGTATTTACTCTCTCCCCAAGGTCAAGTACAATTGACCAATTATCGTACCGTTAAAATCCCTTCAGAGGTAGAATTACCAGAATTTATCCAAGAGGAGTTTAATGACTTTTATACCTCTATGTTTACTAATAGTTATCTGCAAGAGAATAGCAACATAGGGTTTTAGAGTACGCTTGGAATATGACATGGTGCGATCCTTGTGCAGCTGATCCTCTGACTCAAGAAGAATTAAAACAAGCAGGGGTATTTTGGTTAGATAGTCAACCCGATGTCTTTATCACCCGTCTGCATTTACGTTATACCAGAGATAAATTCCCCGAAGACTTGAGATTTCAAGATACAGGTAATCAGGAACTATTTCAAGGTAGATATATTATTCGTCATCCCTATACAGGTACAATTGATTGTGACCTAGGGAAAAGTTATCCTCAAGAAGTAAGAAATAGACAGGAAACCGAAGCAGAAACCCTCGCTAAACTAACGGGATGGGATGTTAATGAGATTCGTTCTAAAATTAATTTTTTTGAGGTAAATACCGAATCAAATCAACCTTGGTGGCGAGAATTTTGGGACTGAAGAAAGCTATACATCAAAATGCAGCTTTTTGGATTTAGAACCAGTCAAAAAACAGGATCTTCCGTACTTGTGGTGATAAGTAAAACTTATAATATGTTAGACTCACCGAGTCACCAATTCAGTAGGGGCGCAAGGCATGGGCCCCTACATGATTAAATCTATTAACAATTCTTGTTTTTGATGTTGCAGTTTTTCAGGATCTTGTTGCCATCGATAAGGATTATTAAGAATATATTCTCTGATTTGCCATAATTTTTGTTCATTCCTAATAATTGATTCATAAAAATTTCTTTGCCACACAGGAGGATTAGGTTCAGTAGAAATTGCTTTTATTCTTTTGGTGACAGCAGATTTAAAACCCCCAACAAATGATGATAAAGAACGAGGTTTTCGTCCCCCCTGTAGGGGCGCAAGGCTTGCGCCCTTTTGATGGTTTATACCCTGATTAAAATCGGTTTCCTTTTCAATTATCACAATACCATGAATATGATTAGGCATAATTATCCATTCATCTAAAGTAATTTCTTGACGAATTTTGGCAGAATTTAACCATTCTTGAGCAACCATTTTACCAATTTGATTAAGATACATTTGCCCCTGATTAATCTCTCCAAATAAACATTGTTTTTGATAAGTACAAATAGTAATAAAATACATTCCTGATTGTGAATAGTCATATTCTGGTAAACGAATTGACCGACGGTGATGTTCAGAAGGATTATATTTATTCATATTTCTAGTAATGTTTTTTGAACCCCTCATATATTATATAACATCTGTAGGGGCGCATGCCTTGCGCCCTTTACCGATACTTGCGCCCTTTACCGATACTTGTGCCCTTTACCATTACTTGTGCCCTTTACCGATACTTGCGCCCTTATTTTCGATAGGCGCACCAGGAAGTGAATCTCTGCGAGATCGCTTTCTACTGTTGATTATTACTTATATGTAAAATATTGATGGGTTGTAAATTTAGGTTTTGGTGCTGTAGGGGCGCAAGGCTTGCGCCCTTTACCGATACTTGCGCCCTTTACCGATACTTGCGCCCTTTACCGATACTTGCGCCCTTATTTTCGATAGGCGCACCAGGAAGTGAATC
>RECR01000001.1 GCA_007693955.1 Gloeocapsa sp. DLM2.Bin57 | reverse complement strand
AGCGAACGATTACGGGATATTTTAGAGGCGATTGAGCGTTTAGAAAAGTATACAAATTACGGGAAAACTGCCTTTGAAGAACAGGAATTAATCCAAACTTGGGTAATTTATCACCTACAAATCATAGGTGAAGCATCAAGAGCAACCTCTCAAGAATTTAAAGCAAAATACCCTGAAATACCTTGGCGAGAAGCTGGGGATTTAAGAAATCTTGTTATTCATGAATATTTCCGTATCAATTTAGCGTTTATTTGGGATATTGTTGAGAATGATATTCCTACACTCAAACAACAAATTGAATTTATTCTTTATTATAATTAGATACTTATGTGTGGATATAGTGGCTGACCATATCTCTCAAGCTTTCTCTAAAAAGATTAGAAGCGATCAAGAAAAGTTCAAAGGTAAAAATGTGCTACTAGCAACAGTTAAACAACGAATACAAGCAAAACTTAATAATATGAGTCCGAGTGTTCACTTACTGCATGTAAAATAGAAGGAAAAACCTGATGCGGTGATATGGGGCTAGATACAGGTCTACACCAAGATGTTGTGAGAGCCTAATCTCGCAGATTTTCAGCTCTCTGGTTTAGACTTACATTCCACACTTCTAATTGCAATACGGAGAAAAGGAGTCAAAAGTCTCCGAGTTAAGTTAATAGAAAAAAAGCTGCATCGCTATTTCTTGCGCTCGTTAAATTTCCCCGAAGCTTGCGTTTATTTCGGTTATTGTTCTAGAATTGATTTATTGGCAAGGATTAGATAGTTATGACAACAAATAAACTACAAATAACGTTGTTTAAAGGAAAGTCAGAGGAAGTAAAGCGAATTGAGCAATTGACAAGTCTTTTGACCAGTGAAGGTAGTCAAGCTAAATTGGTAACAAGTGGGGGGGAAGAAAGTATTATTCCTGAGGAAGTGAAGCAGATATGGTTAACTTGTTTGCGGAGTATGCTAGAAGGGAAAGCCATTGAAATAGTGGAGTTTAATCAATATATGACTACTCAACAGGCTGCAAATATTCTGGGAGTATCACGACCTTTTTTAATTAAACTCTTAGAACAGGGGGAAATTCCTTATACCAAGGTAGGAACTCATCGAAAAATTTATCTAGAAGACTTGATAAATTATAAGGAAAAACGAGATAAACAACGAGAAGAGGCTTTAGATGAATTAATTAATATGACAGAAGAATTGGGGTTATATGAATTAGATGAAAAAGCCTAGGGTGGTTTTAGATGCTTGTGTTCTAATTCCCCAGTACTTAAGAGATGTTTTATTGTCTGTTGCTTGGGCAGATTTATATCATTTATATTGGTCAGAACATCTTCTTACTGAAATTAAGCGGAATCTTATTAAGCAATATCAATTAACACCCAGCAAAGCTTCTAAGTTAATATTAACAATGAATAAAGCTTTCTCAGGTGCAATGGTAGAAGTTCCTTTAGAGTTAATAAATTTGATGTCAAATGACCTTAAAGATCGTCATGTTTTAGCTACTGCTATAGTTGCCAAAGCTGAAATTATAGTAACCAATAATCTGGCAGATTTTCAGCCATCAAGTTTGGAATCTTGGGAAATCACAGCACAATCTCCCGATGTTTTTTTAACTAATTTATTTAATAATTATCCTGAAGAAATAGTCCAAATCATCCAAAAACAATCTTCTAAATATCAAAACCCTAAGAAGTCAGTGCTTGAATTACTAGATTTTTTAGGTCAAAAGGCTAGTTTATCTACTTTTTCTAGTTGTGTTAAATCAGTTCTTGACAGAGAACTAAGTTAGTGTGAAATTCACTCTTATGTTAGAACCAATAATCGAGTCAGAGAAGCAAAGCTGAGAAATAGCGTTTGCGTAGCGCTCCTGAAGGTAGATCGCCTTTGTACTGGTAAAAGGGATTGGTACATTATCGGGGCTATCTCTCAACCTAGAAAAAACATGGCTAGGAATATAGTCAAAGACAGGAGATTTTAAAACAACCTAATTTACCGATACTTCAATAGTAGGTTCTTCCTTAGATAACCCTTCTAGATTATCGGTGGGAACTCCTAAAAAGCGAGAGCGATGTTGGTGTTGGTGTTGGTTTCGTACCAACCCTTGTCGTCCCCGATCCCGACAAGAGCCTTGGGCTAAAATTGCTTCAATTTCTTCTAACAGTTGACGTACGGGTTGCCAGCTTTCTTCAGGATGCAGATGACTTTGTTCTTGCCAATGGGTTAAAACGTTTTCGAGTTGCATCAGGGTTTTACCTGCAATTACTCCCCGGCCTTGATCTAATTGTTGCCCCAGAGTCACTAAATCTTCTTTTAGTGCAACAGGAACTCGAATTGTTTGGGTTTCTCCATTTTGCCACATTCCTTTACGACCCGCGCCTTGGCGCATTCCACCGCGACCGCTCATAAATTTGTCCTCGCTAAAATTATTGCTTACCTTTCTATCATAAATTCTTTTTTGAATTTGTGTCATAATCTAAAATTATTTTAATAAAACTCTTATAGATTTTGTTACGAAATCTATAATGCCATTCTACTTCCTCTCAAGAAAACAGTCTTTAGCTGACTTTGTTCGCGGTGCGCTCGACGTTCGATCGCCAAAAATTCTCCCCCATCTTTTCAGAAGTTAACTCTAATTCTTTAGAATAGTTTTAGGGGGTAGATGCAGTGTTGAATTATAAATAAGATTTTTCATTGACATGGTTGCCAGAGGATAGGGAAACTT